>JBGTFJ010000337.1:0-10079 GCA_041747355.1 Burkholderiales bacterium | reverse complement strand
AACGCGACCATATCGGACAGGCTGTCGTACTCGACGCCGAACGCGCTTTGCGTGCGCGTCAGGCGCGCGACGCGGCCGTCGAGACTGTCGGTGACCATGGCGACAAAAATCGCGATCGCGGCGTATTCGAATCTGCCGTTCATCGCCTGAACAATCGCGTAAAAACCGGCGAACAAACCCGCCGTCGTAAACAGGTTCGGCAGCAGGTAAATGCCGCGCCGCCTCATTTGCCCTTTACTGCCGTCAGGATCGGGCGGTCGATATTCTGAGTCCATCATTTTCTAGGCGCTGCTCGGCAATTCGGCGAGTATCGTGCGGGTCGCATAAACTTTGTCGCCGACGCTCGCTTTCGGTTTGGAACCGATCGGCAGGTAGACGTCGACGCGCGACCCGAAACGAATGAAGCCATAGCGTTGCCCGCGACTCAGTTGGTCGCCGGCCTTGACGTAGGACAGGATGCGGCGCGCAACCAGTCCGGCAACCTGAACGCAGGTTATGTCGATGCCATTTTTTGTTTTCAACCACATTGCGCTGCGTTCGTTATCGAGTGAAGCCTTGGCCAGAGAGGCGTTGACGAAACTTCCCGGGTGATACCAGGTTTCGCGGACGACGCCATCGACCGGGCTGCGGTTTGAATGGGCGTTGAACACGTTCATGAACACGCTGAGGCGCAGCGCTTCCCGGTTCAGATAAGGATCGTGCGCGCGCTCGACTGAAACGATGCGTCCGTCGGCCGGGGCGAGAACGGCGTTCTCCATCTGCGGAATTTCGCGTGGCGGGTCGCGGAAAAATTGCAGCACGAAAACGCTGATCAACCATAGCGGGAGCGACCACCAGCCGAAAAAATAACTCGCGATCACGGAAACAACGATACTGCCGGCAAGAAATGGCCAACCCTCGCGAGCGATGATGGGGTGAGGATAGGAAGACACGAGATGGAGGATGAAGACTGAGGATTGAAGGCGTGGGTTCGAAGGTCTGGATAATCGACTGCGCTAAAAATAGACTACCGATCGGCAACGCAGTTCAAGAACCCGACTGGCCCCGCCTTTCTCAACTCCTATGCTAATTCCGCGATTGATCGACCAGTTTGTTCTTCTTGATCCAGGGCATCATGTCGCGAAGCTTGGCGCCGACCTGCTCGATCTGATGTTCTTTGCCGACCCGGCGCATCGCTTTCAACGATGCCGCGCCCGCGCGATTTTCAAGAATGAATTCCTTCGCAAACTGGCCGCTCTGGATTTCATGCAGAATTTTGCGCATTTCCTGGCGCGTGCGCTCGGTGATGATACGGGGCCCGCGAGTGAAATCGCCATATTCGGCAGTATTTGAAATCGAATAGCGCATATTGGCGATGCCGCCTTCGTACATCAAATCGACGATCAGCTTCAGTTCGTGCAGGCATTCGAAGTACGCCATCTCCGGAGCATAACCGGCTTCGACGAGCGTATCGAATCCGGCTTGCGCGAGCGCGGTCAGGCCTCCGCACAGTACCGCCTGTTCACCGAACAGATCGGTTTCGGTTTCCTCACGGAACGTGGTTTCGATCACACCGGCGCGCGCCGCGCCGATCGCCGATGCGTAGGACAGGGCAACGTCGCGCGCATTGCCGCTGGGGTTCTGGGCAATGGCGATCAACGCTGGCACACCGCCGCCTTGAGTATAAGTCGAGCGCACCAGATGCCCCGGCCCTTTTGGCGCGATCATGATCACATCCAGATCGGCGCGCGGTTCGATCTGGCCGAAGTGGATGTTGAAGCCATGCGCAAACGCGAGCGCCGCGCCTTGCTTGATATTCGGTTCGATTTCATTCCGGTAGACATCGGCATGGTTTTCGTCCGGAAGCAGGATCATGACGACATCGGCATCTTTGACGGCTTCGCTGACCGTGGTGACGGGGAGCCCGGCGGCCTCGGCCTTTTTCCAGGATGCGCCGCCTTTACGCAGAGCGACCGAAACCGCGACGCCGGATTCCTTCAGATTGTTGGCGTGCGCGTGGCCCTGCGAGCCATAGCCGACGATGGCCACTTTTTTCCCTTTGATCAATGACAGGTCGGCGTCTTTGTCGTAATAAACCTTCATGGATTCCTCGCGAATGTGATTTCAGCACGTGCTCCGAACTGGAGCCGGCTTAGACCTTCAGTATGCGTTCGCCGCGGCCGATGCCGGATGCGCCTGTGCGTACGGTTTCAAGAATGGCATCGGACTCGATCCCTTCGAGAAAAGCGTTGAGCTTGGTGCCGGTGCCGGTCAGTTCGATCGTGTAAGCCTTGTCGGTAACGTCGATCACGCGGCCGCGGAAAATATCGGCCATGCGTTTCATTTCCTCGCGTTCCTTGCCTGAAGCGCGGACCTTGACCAGCATCAGTTCGCGCTCGATGTATTCGCCGTCGTTCAGATCGACGACCTTGACGATCTCGATCAGCTTGTTCAGCTGCTTGGTGATCTGTTCGATGACATCGTCCGAGCCGCTGGTCACGATGGTCATCCGCGACAAGGTCGGGTCCTCGGTCGGCGCCACGGTCAGCGATTCGATGTTATAACCGCGAGCGGAAAACAAGCCGGAAACGCGCGATAAGGCGCCAGCCTCGTTTTCCATCAGTAAAGACAAGATATGCCGCATGGTGCCGCGCCCCTTTTTTTGAAACCGCGGAATGTCGCACGGGATGGATCTAGGTTGCCGCTAGTGGATTCTCAGGCCGCGAACTGGTTGTTCTGCCGCGAGTCGCATCGAGCTTGTAAAAGCCGGACCGTGCGCTCCCCATCCGCTGCTCAGACCAGAATCATTTCGCTCAGGCCCTTGCCGCCTGGCACCATCGGAAACACGTTTTCCGACTGATCGGTGATGAAGTCCATGAACACCAGATCGTCCTTTCGCGAAAAAGCTTCACGCAGCGCGCCTTCGACATCCGCGGGCTGCTCGATCTTCATGCCGACATGACCGTAGGACTCCGCGAGCTTCACAAAATCCGGCAGCGCATCCATATACGATTCGGCGTAGCGGTTGCCGTGGAAAAACTCCTGCCACTGCCGCACCATGCCCATGTAGCGGTTGTTCAGGTTGACGATTTTGATCGGCAGATGGTATTGCTTGCAGGTGGACAGTTCCTGGATACACATCTGGATGCTGGCTTCGCCGGTGACGCAGACGACATCGGCGCCCGGATGCGCAAGCTGTACGCCCATCGCCGCGGGCAGGCCGAAACCCATGGTGCCGAGACCGCCGGAATTGATCCAGCGCCGCGGCAGATCGAATTTGTAGAATTGGGCCGCCCACATCTGATGCTGGCCGACGTCCGAGGTCACGAAGGCATCGCCGTTGGTAACTTCGTAAAGCTTTTCAACGACGAATTGCGGCTTGATTATCAGCGACGCGCGGTCGTATTTCAGGCAATCGCGTGAGCGCCACCCCTCGATCTGCGACCACCACGCCGCCAACGCCGCTTCTTCTGGTTTTTCGCGGGTGGCAGCTAACTGCTTGATCAGCTCCTGCAGCACTTCGCGAACGTTGCCGACGATCGGAACGTCGACTTTTACGCGCTTCGAAATCGACGATGGATCGATATCGATGTGGACGATGCGGCGGTCTTCCGAATAGAAATGTTTGGGATTGCCGATGACGCGGTCATCGAAGCGTGCGCCGATGGCAAGCAGCACATCGCAAGTCTGCATCGCCATGTTGGCTTCATACGTGCCGTGCATGCCGAGCATGCCGACGAACAGCGGGTCGGTGGCCGGATAGCCGCCCAGGCCCATCAGCGTGTTGGTACAGGGGAAACGCAGGCTCCGAACCAGCTCGGCCAATTCGCCCGAGGCTTCGCCGAGGATCACGCCGCCACCGGAATAAATCATCGGCCGCCTGGCGTCCATGATCAACTGGATGGCTTTCTTGATCTGCCCGGAATGCCCTCGCGTGACGGGGGTGTACGACCGCATCGACACCTCCTGCGGGTAACTGAATTCGGCGAGATGCTGCGTTATATCCTTGGGAATATCGACCAGCACTGGCCCCGGCCGGCCGGTCGACGCGAGATAAAAAGCTTTTTTGATCGTCGTCGCGATGTCCTTGACGTCCTTCACCAGAAAGTTGTGCTTGACGCACGGGCGCGTGATACCGACGGTGTCGACTTCCTGGAAAGCGTCGAGCCCGATCGCCGGCGTCGGCACCTGGCCGCTGATGATCACGACCGGAATCGAATCCATGTATGCGGTGGCGATTCCGGTGATCGCGTTGGTCACGCCGGGGCCGGAAGTCACCAGCGCGACGCCGACTTTCTGGCAGGCGCGGGCATAGCCGTCAGCTGCGTGGACCGCGCCTTGTTCGTGCCGCACCAGCACGTGCTTGACCTTGCTTTGCTTGAAAAGCTCGTCATAGATGAACAGAACCGCACCGCCCGGATAGCCGAATATGTATTCGACGCTCTCTTCCTGCAAGCAACGGATGACGATTTCAGCGCCTGAAATTTGCATGAGCGGTTTGATTTGAAGCGGATGTTGCGGAGCACTGAACGTTACCGTTTCGATGATATGCGGTCAAGCTAAAAAACCCTTTTCCGTTAGTAGAGGTTAGAGCCCAATACGCGAGTACGATGCGGCGCTTTGCTGGCCGCCAAGATTGTTTCCGGCAACAAGCGGCAGATTTGCTAATATCCCACGGCTATGACGTTCGATCGAATGCGGTTTAACTGAATCGGCCTGCCTGGCGACGGCTAATACAGGTTATTTCACTGGCTACCTATCAGGAACTTTCGGATTTTCTGGCTGGGGTCGAGAGCCGCGCTTACAAGCACGCGTTGTTTGCAGTGCGCGATGAACACCTGGCGCTCGACCTCGTGCAGGACGCCATGTTGAAGCTTGCCGAGAAGTATGCGATGCGCCCGTCCGAAGAGTTGCCGATGCTGTTCCAGCGGATTTTGCAAAACGTGATACGGGATCACTTTCGCCGGCAAAAGGTGCGCTCGCTATGGGTCAAGCCCTTGTCCGCGCTCAGGCCGAATCAGGATGACGATGATCAGGATCCCCTCGAATCGCTGCTTGTCGAATGTCCCGGCGGCATTGCCGGTCCGCTGCAAGCGCTTGAACAAAAGCGCGTTTTTGCGATTATCCAGCGCGCCCTGCAAAACCTGCCGGCGCGTCAACGCGAAGCATTTCTGCTGCGTTACTGGGAAGATATGGATGTGGCGGAAACCGCGGCGATCATGAGTTGCTCGGCTGGCAGCGTGAAAACACATTGCTCTCGCGCAACGCGCACGCTCGCCGCGATTCTGAAGCAAAGAGGAATTACGCTATGAACGAGCCTGTTAACGAGCACCGGCTGGGCAAAGAAATCGCTGGCTATCTTGACGGGGACTCCGGTAATCTCAGTGTGCACACGCTACAGCGTTTGCAGGCCGCGCGCCAATCGGCTCTGTCCAGATACTCCGCCAATGCAGCCCAGCATTTTTCGCCATCGGGGTGGGCAGTGAGCGGTGGATACCTGAGCAGGCTCGGCGCCTTCCGAGGATATCAATTCTGGCTTCCGGTTCTGGCGTTGGTTCTGGCCTTGTCGGCGCTACTGACGTGGCAAGTCCAGCAACATTCCGTCGAACAGTCCGAAATCGACGCCGCGCTGCTCGCCGACGATTTGCCGCTGGATGCCTATATCAACCACGATTTCAACCAATGGGTCAGGCACTCCTTGCAATAACCGCGCTGCTCCTTGCCTTATTTGCCGTCCCCTTCGGCGCGGGGCCGGCCCTCGCCCAGATAGCTAAGCAACCGGCCTGGGAGCAGTTGACACCGCAGCAGAAACAGGTGCTATCGCCGCTCGCCGCGGAATGGAACAGCTTCCCGGATTTTCAGCGCAACAAACTGCTCGGCATCGCGCAACGCTTCCCGAGCCTTTCGCCTGACCAGAAACAACGGGTGCAATCCCGGCTTGCCGAATGGAGCAAACTCACTCCCGCGCAACGCGATCTGGCACGACAAAACTTCCGTAATCTCAAACAGCTGCCGCCGGAAAAGCGCGAAGAAGCCAGAAAGAAATGGGACGAATACCGGCAGTTTCAGGGCGACCAGGCTGATCAGGCCGAAAAGCAGTAACGAAAAGCAGCTTGCCGGCAACACCGTTCTCGCTGGTTTGCCGCGACGGCTGTTCAGCATGGTCTACGAAGCGTTGTTGCTGGCGGCTATCCTGTTCATCGCGGCTTTCGTCTTTCTGGGTATTTTTCCCGATGCACGCAGCGGCCCCGTCAGGCTACTGTTCCAGCTTTATCTTCTCGCAATCGCTGCAAGCTACTTCTTGTTCTGCTGGAGCCGCGGCGGAACGCTGCCGATGAAAACCTGGGGCATGCGGCTGATAACGCAATATGGTGGCTTCGTCACGCGTAAGCAGGCACTGCTGCGATTCCTGTATGCCCTGATCGGAATTGCTGTCTTCGGCCTGGGACTGGTCTGGGCCTTGTTCGACCGCGACAAGCAGTTCATGCACGATCGCCTGGCCGGCACGCGAATCGCTCGATCGCCGGCTGTCCCTATCCGTTGATCCCTTCTCAAGGAAACCTATTCGTTTCCCTGGCTGCTTCGGGTCGTGCCCGATTGAATTCCAATCAAGGCGCGTCCGATCTCCGGCCAGTTGTCCCGCGGATCGCGCTTGAAGCCGCTTTTCGCGAACTGGTGCCAGCGCCCGATTACGAATGAGATCAAGGCGTTTGCTGCGGCCGCCGGTTCGCTTCGTTGTTCCTGCGCAGCGCGCTCGCTCGCGGCAAAGCGCAAGGACTGCTTGAGAGTCGCCTCGAGTCGATCGACGAGTTGATTGATGCGGGCTTGCAGGCGCTCGTTTTCGTGGACCAGCGCATCGCCGATCAAAACGCGCGTCATGCCCGGGTTTTTCCGGGCGAAACCCAGCAGCAGCGCGACGATGGCATCTACTTGCTGATTGCCGCGGCGCTCTTCGGAAGTGATCTTGTTGATGGCGCCGAACAGGCTATGCTCGATGAATTCGATCAAGCCTTCGAACATTTGCGCCTTGCTTGCGAAATGACGATAAAGCGCGGCTTCGGAAACCTCGAGTTTTGCCGCCAGCGCCGCGGTCGTGATCTTCTCAGCGGCCGGGCGTTCGAGCATTTGCGCCAGGGTTTCCAGGATTTGCTGTCTGCGTTCGCCGGTGCGGGCGCCCATAGTCTTGATCCCCTCAGGTCTCTGTCTCGATCTTGAGTCTTTGTCCTGCGGGCGCCGTTTTGCCCGCTGCCGGACTCAAGCCGGCTGATCGGCTCGAAAAAATCAACGCGACCCGCTGCGGATCAGCGTGCCGACGCCCTGGTCGGTCAGGATTTCGAGCAGCAGCGCGTGTTCGACCCGGCCGTCGATGATGTGGCAGGCCTTGACCCCGTTACGCACGGCTTCCAGGGCGCAATTGACTTTTGGCAGCATGCCGCCGGAAATCGTACCATCGTCGATCAGCGCCTTGACTTTGGCGGTATTCAAGCCGGTCAGCACCTTGCCTTCCTTGTCGAGTACCCCGGCGATATTGGTCAGCAGGATCAGCTTCTCGGCCTTGAGCGTTTCGGCGATTTTGCCGGCGACGAGATCGGCGTTGATGTTGTAGGCCTCGCCTTTTTCGCCGACACCCAGCGGCGCGACCACCGGAATAAAATCGTGATCGTCGAGCAGCGACAGGATTTCCGGGTCGACGCCGACGACTTCGCCAACCTGGCCGATATCCAGCCACTTGTTGCCCTGTCCCTGGCTTTTGACCTTGAGCTTGCGCGCGCGGATGAAATCGCCGTCCTTGCCGGTCAGGCCGACGGCGCGGCCGCCTTGCTGATTGATCAGCGTGACGATCTCCTGATTGACGAGACCGCCGAGCACCATTTCGACGACGTCGAGCGTCTCGTCGTCGGTCACGCGCATGCCCTCGATAAATTCGCTCTGCTTGCCGACGCGCTCCAGGAGCTTGTTGATGTGCGGACCGCCGCCGTGCACGATGACCGGGTTCATGCCGACCAGTTTCAGCAAAACGACGTCGCGCGCGAAGCCCTGTTTCAAGCCTTCGTCGACCATCGCGTTGCCGCCGTATTTTATGACAACGGTCTTGTCGTAGAAGCGCCGGATATAGGGCAGGGCTTCGGCGAGAATCTGCGCTTTGAGTTGGGCTGCGGGCGGGCTGGAGGGCATCGACATTCGATTGCGGAGTTTTGTTTATTCTAGCAAAACAAAAGGCGGCCGAAGCCGCCTTTTAAGTGAGCATTAACGTTGGAACGCCAATGCTGAAACAAACGTTACTGGATCGTCAGCCTCTTGGCCGCCGCAGCGGCTTTCTTGCGCAAGACCAGTTCCAGCACACCGTCGTTGTACTTGGCCTGCGCGGATTCCTCTTCGATCTCCTGTGACAGGCTGAACGTGCGCGATACTTTGCCGTAGTAGCGTTCGGTATGCAGCACTTTCTCACCGTTTTTGACTTCTTTTTCGTTCTTGACTTCGGCGCTGACCGCGACCCGGTTGCCATCGATAGTTACGTTGATATCTTCCTTATGGACACCCGGAATGTCGGCGCGCACGACATAACTGTCATCGCTTTCGGCGACATCCATTTTGATCTGCACCGGTTTTTGCCCTTCATAGCTGACCGGACGCACGAAAAAGCCTTTGAAGAAATCATCGAACACGTCGTCCAGTGGACTGTAGCGAGTAATGCTGGCCATCGTAATCTCCTTGAGTTTGGTAGCGGCGCTTGTCTGCGCCCATGCTCGCTAGATAAGTCCACGCTTCGGGATTTCAATAGTCGCGCAAAAATTTTCCGCAACTCGCGGGCCGGGCTTGTTGCTTGTATTCGCAAGCCAAAACCACTAGATTCGGTTGCACGGATCGACCGCCCATGGACGACGACGCCCTTTACGCCAGCAAGCAGGAAGCCCACAAGGCACTCGAGGAAAACCGCGTCTATCTGTTCCGCTATGCGCTATTGCGATTGCGCGATAAAGGCGCCGCCGAGGACGCAGTCCAGGAAACCCTGCTCGCCGCCCTGGAAAACCGCTCGCAATTTTCCGGCCGGTCTTCGGCCAGGACGTGGCTCGTCGGTATCCTGAAGCACAAGATCATCGATCAGATTCGCCGTCATTCGCGGGATGCGAAGCTCTACGCCCAACACGACGCTCATTACAACTCGATGGGCGACGAAAGCGATTTCGACAGCCTGTTCGCACGCGATGGCCGCCATTGGGACCGGCCGCCGCAGGATTGGGGCAACCCGGACAAAACCCTCGAGCAAAAGAAATTCTGGGAAGCAATCGAGTTGTGCATCAATTTGCTGCCGGCCAACACGGCGCGCGTGTTTGCCATGCGCGAATTCATGGGGCTGTCGACCGACGAAATCTGTAAGGACCTGGAGATCACGGCGACCAACTGCTGGGTCATGCTATACAGGGCGCGCATGAGTTTGCGCGAATGCTTGCAGTTGAATTGGTTCGATAACGAGGAAAGAAAGGAGTGAAGCTGCTGTCATGCAAAGACGCAACCAAATTGATGTCGCAAGCCATGGATATCAAATTGAGCCTGCCGAAAAGGCTGGCGCTTCGGCTGCATCTTGCAATCTGCGCGAGCTGTTGTCATTTTCGCACGCAAATGTCATTCATTCGCGATGCCTGCCGGCGTTTTGCGGGAACAGACGAAGTGCGCGATGAAAAGCAACGGGATCGGGTCTAGCATCCACGTATCATGGGCGCCCGTATTGGGAGCTGTAGTTGAGTTTTGTGATGTCGTTTTTTAAGCAGTTCATTTCAATTTCAGGAGAAAACTTATGAAAAGCAAAATTGCAGCAACATTCGCGTTTGGTAGCGCACTGGCTGCGTCGTTGGCCGCTATGCCGATCGCCAGCGCGGCCGGCAACCCGTTTGCATTGGAATCGCTGAGCAGCGGTTATCAGGTAGCCGATGCCGAAAAGAAAGCCGATGGCAAGTGCGGCGAAGGAAAATGCGGCGGCAGCAAGGCAGAAAGCACGAGCGCCGGCGACAAGAAAGGCGATGGCAAGTGTGGCGAAGGCAAGTGCGGCGCCACCTCGCACGGTCCGACCGGCGCCGGCGACAAAAAAGCCGAGGGCGATG
>JBGTFJ010000336.1:0-4866 GCA_041747355.1 Burkholderiales bacterium | reverse complement strand
GTCTTTCTATCGGCGCCACCTTGACCGGCGCGGAGGACGCTACTGGCGCAGTTGCCGCGGAATTTGCCGGCGCGGAATTTATAGGCTCAACCGCAGCCGACTTTTCTGGCGCAGCCTCGACCGCAGGTTCCTTCGCCCAAGCCGGGATTTCGTCTGCCGGGGATTCGACCGCGTTCGCGGCGAGTGTTTCTTCACTGGCCGGAGGCGCGACATTGCTTGTGGACGAGCGAACGGCAACTGGAGAGGTTGCGACGGCCTGATCCGCTGGAGCGGGCGCAGCGGCCGGGTTTGAAGCAGGCGCAACGGGTGTCGGCGCAGGCGCAGCGATTTCAGGGATCGCGGCGACTACGGGGGTCGCTTCGGGCGTAACCGCGGGCGAGGGACGAGGTTGCTCAGTGCGATTTGGCTTGCTGTTGGTTGACGGCGTCTGATCGGCACGCTCCGCCGTCGCAGCGGCCTCCGGTTTGCGCTGAGCGGCTGCGCTATCCTCTCTTGCCGAGCGCTTCTCCATCGGCGCGTCAGCCAGGCGCTCAACCGGCTTGGCCGCATCTGGCGCGAGCGGCGTCACAGCGCGTTCATTGCCAACCCCATCCGCGATCCCAGGCGCTTTTCCGCGAGACGGTTGCTCGTTGGCGGCTTGCCACTGGGCAGCTTTTGCCAAGGTCTCGCGAGCACGGGCCAGCGCCTGATCGGCTTTCTGCTGCACGGAAAGCGCCTGCTGCTTGTCGTTTTCGTCTTGGGTCTGGGCGATCCAGCCGGCCGCGCCGAACACTGCGAAAGCGCAGACGGACAGAGAAGCCAACGCGGCAAGTGCGCGGCCGTTTCGCGCGAAACGCCAGCGGTGTGGCGCGGTATCCGGTCTCTCCGCGAGTGGCGCATCGGGCATTGCTCCGACGTGCGGCATCACATCGGTCATCACCCCGGATTCGGGCATCACATGGGGGATCGCGTCAATACCGGCAACCGGAAGCTCCGGCTCGACATAGGCAGGGAGTGCGGGAGCGCCCAGCACGCGAGGCTCGTCTCGTGCGTGTTCAGCAAGTGTGCCGCGGCCGATCTGTGTATCCCACAGCTCTTGCATCGTCGTTTGCAGCAACGCTGCATCGACCCGCGTGATCTCGTCGCCGGCCGCCGCGCCAACGCCAGCAATCTTGACGGTCCGTATCACGTACTCCACCAGCGTCGAATCGACATGCACGGGGACGAGTTCGGGATGCTCGCGGTTATAGGCCTGTATCGGCAGCACGATCGCCGCGCGCGCAGCATCGGCGCCAAGCGGTTTCAACCGCAATGACCGCTCGAATAACTGCGGCAGTCGCTGCGCCAGCCGGCCCAGCTTGGCGTGCGCGCCACCTCGCATGGCGAGCAAAAAATTAGCCTGCAGATCCGCGCGTTTGACGACACGCGGAAACTCGACGGAAAATTTTCCTTCGCCGTCTTCGTCGCCGTGACTGAGCAGGTAGTCTTCGAAGCGATCGAATATGATGAAAAGCGGTGCCTTTGCGGCCCAATATTCGATCACATGCTCGAGCGCTCGCACGCGCGGCACGCGCACCGGAGCAAAGCCTGCCAGCGTTTCGACACAACAGCGCTGGATTTCATCGATCAGGTCGTTCAGCGGATCGGCCTGCGCACCCTGCCAGTTGTCCCAGAAGATAATGATCGGCGTCTGGCCAAACTGAGACGCCATGCCACGCAAGTGCGGTACCACGCCAGCGCGCAGCAGCGAGGTCTTGCCAACGCCCGGCGGACCCGATAACAGCGTCAGGCGCAACTTTGCAAGCCCTTGTACGATAAGGTCCGATTCGGCGTCGCGGCCAAAGAAAACTTTGGCTTCGTGTTCGGCATAAGGCCGCCGACCCGGAAACGGTGAAGTTGAAGACTTCGACAAATTTGGTTTCATTATGCGGTTCCGTTACGGCTGACTAACCCACCCGTACGATAGCTATTGAACGTTTCAATTTTTTGCGGTGGCCGCGGCGATCCGAATCCGTCCGCCGGCGTCGCCTGTTATCGTCAAACGTTCGCTCCCCGCCGCCAGCGCAAGCGCAAACGGCGCATTGAATCCCGACGGCGAAAAGATCAATCGCCCGTTTGGTCCCACCTTGCTCTCGTTGATGCGCAGATCAGCCAACTTCACAGCTGTGGGCAACCCGCGCGAACGGAAGATCTGCTCATCGATGATCGTCGCCCATTTAAATTCTGCATTGCGGCGCCAGAACTGATAACCCGTGCTGTCGCCGGACCAGGCGATGGCGCGGGCACTGGTCACCGCTTCGTCGCGCGCCTGCTCGAACAACAAGGCCAGACGTCGCGTTTCGCTCTCCAGGACCTGTCGGTCGTCTGGTGTAAAGTTTACGCTAACCATCGCCAGCGTGACGCCGATGATCATCAGCACGACCAGCATTTCTATCAGCGTGAAGCCTCGCGCTGCCACGTATGAAAATCCGCGGCAGGGTGCGCGCGCAGCACCTCCACTTTCGTTTACATATGACACCTTGCCTGCCAAGCAGGTTCGCTCGGGCCGAAACACGGTTGCGCGGTTACGTGCAATCACAAGATCTGGAGTGAGAGCCGGGCGTCCGAGGTCGTCTTTTGCCGCACCATCACCGGCAGCACGACGGAGCACGGGTTCAGCTCCCTGAGCCGATATCGGCATCGTTTCCCTCGCCTCCCACTTCGCCGTCGCGGCCGAGACTGAATATGTCGACTTCGCCGCGCACGCCGGGGCTCAGGTAGCGGTAGTCGTTGCCCCACGGGTCTTTCGGCAGGCGGTCGATGTAACCGCCGGGCTTCCAGTTCGGCGCGGCCGGCGTTGTCGTCGGCTTTTCGACCAGCGCCTGCAAGCCCTGCTCGGTAGTCGGATAAGCCTGATTGTCGAGCCGGTAAAGCTTCAGCGCCTGCCCCAGCGCACCGATGTCCTGACGGGCGGCGACAATGCGCGCTTCGTCGGGTCGACTCAAAACGCGCGGGACCACGAGCGCCGCGAGGATGCCGAGAATGACAACGACAACCATGACTTCGATCAAGGTAAAACCGGCATACCGGGGTCGTTTGAGTACTGACATTTTTGTGGGCATAAGCAAACTCTGGTTAGCAGACATATCGGCGCGGCAGTTGAATCAAAGAACCTTAGGTCGTCTCAGCGTGCGGGCGGTTCCGCTTTGCTTCGTGCTGCTTCGCAGTTCGGCAAAGCCCTGCAATGGCGGCCAGCACCAGGAGCAGCAGGGCGGGGTCGAACTCCGATCGCTGCATTATCGCGCAGCCCCCGCCCCCGCCACCGCCGCCCTCGTCGGGCGGAACGACGCCAGTGCCGGACAGGCCGACCCGGCTTGGACTGGTAACTGCATTGCTCGGCACGACCAGCGAGGCGTTGCGAGCGCCCGCGGCCATCGGCATGAACGCAATTTCGACCTGGCAACTCGCCTGAAGTGTAAGAGTCCGATTGCTGCACGTGTCCGCTGTCAAGCGGAAATCCGTGGCCTGCCCGCCCTCGATCGCCGCGCTTCCCAGAACGAGATCGGTTACGCCGGAATTGGTAAAACCGGCTGCCTGCGTCGATTGCTGATTGACGAGGGTCGCCGCGAACACGAGATTCAGCGGGTTCGCCAACAGGCCCTGCCGCGCGAGCCTGACCGCCGCGGTCGCGTCGATGATGCCGGCGCCGCATGTCGCCGTCGTACACGAACCATCGGGAAATGCCCGTGCCGTGCTTTGAATGACACTGCGTACCTGCGCCGCGGTCAGGTTCGGGTTGATCGACAACATCAGCGAAATCACGCCCGATACGTGGGAAGTCGCGAAACTCGTGCCCTGAAGGAACGCGAAGGCGTCGGTGGTCGGCGTAGTCAGACCGTCGTTCAGGGTCGACACAATGCCGTTGACGCCGGTCGCCGTCGACGTGATAAAGCCGCCCGGAGCACTGACCGCAACCACGCTGCCGACGTTCGCATAAGGCGCACGCGCGCCGCCGCGCGTTACGGCGCCCACGGTAATGACGTTCACGCAGTTGGCCGGCGACGACTGGTTGGCATCACCACCCTCATTGCCGGACGGGACGACCACCGCCCGCACGCCGGCGGCGAAAACATCGTTGATCGCGCTTTGCTCCGCGGCGCTGCACGCACCGGCGCCGCCGAGACTGGCATTGATAACCTGTGCCGGATTTGGATTGGCCGGCGGCAGGGCCGGGCTTGTCAACCCGGCCGCCCAGCGGATGGCGTCGATGATGTCGGACGTGTAGCCGCCGCATTTGCCGAGCGCCCGCAGCGGCAGCGTTCTCGACGCCCAGTTGATCCCGGCGACGCCAGCCGCGTTGTCCGTCGTAGCGCCGATGATGCCGGCATTATGCGTGCCGTGCCACGAGCTGTCGGAGACATCGCAATCCCGAAAAAATCCGCTATCCGATTCCGCCTGGGTGATCCAGTCGCCGGGATCGCCGGGATCGGGATCGCGCGCATCACCGTCGTTGGCAGTCAGGAACGCGCCGGGCATATCGGCCGAAATGAAGTCGTAGCCGGGCAGAAGGCGCGCGGGATCGATATCGACATGCGTAAGAATGCCGGTGTCGATCACGGCGACTACGATACCTGTCGTGCCGATCGTGATATCCCACGCGCCGGGCAGGTTGATGCCACCGATATTGGCGCCGACCGGTTCCATAAAATTCCATTGGCTGGCGAATAGCGGATCGTTCGGCACGCGCATGGCATAACGGCGGCGGTCGGGCTCGGCGTATTCGACCTGCGGATCGCCGCGTAACCGCGCGATAATCCGTTTGGCATCGCTCATCGCCATCTCGTGCGGCAGATTCAGCACGTGTGCGCCGCCCGACATGGCGCGTTGGTAGGACAGCGGCAGGCCGGC
>JBGTFJ010000335.1:0-3446 GCA_041747355.1 Burkholderiales bacterium | reverse complement strand
CGTCCCGACCTCAAAATCGTCGTAGTCGACGGCGATGGCGCCGCACTGATGCGCATGGGCAATCTCGCGACCATCGGCGCGCACGCCGGCGGCAACCTCATCCACCTCGTGCTCGACAACGAAGCTCACGATTCCACCGGTGGCCAAGCCACCGTCTCGGGCAGCACATCGTTCGCGGCAATCGCGCAGGCGTGCGGCTACGGCCTGGCCAAGGGCGACGGTGGACTCGATCTGATAGACGAATTGTTCACTGCGCCAGCGGGCGACCGGCCGCGATTCGCGCACCTGAAAATTCGCACCGGCACCCTGGACCAGTTGCCTCGGCCTAACATATCGCCAGCACAAGTTCTGCATCGTCTGATGAAGCACATAGGAAGCCGCTTTTTCAACGACGATCCGAAGCCATTGTGATCCTGCTTAACCCCGGTCCCGTCAACCTCAGTGCGCGCGTCAGAAACGCGCTGACCAACCCAGACCTCTGTCATCGCGAACCCGAATTCGCTGCGCTTCAGGAAAACATCCGCACGCGGCTGTTACAGGTCTACGATCTGGCGCCCGCGGCCTGGGCCGCGGTCTTGTTCACAGGCTCGGGCACGGCCGCCGTCGAGGCGATGATCAGCAGCCTCGTTCCCGAAAGCGGGCGGTTGCTGATTCTCGAAAACGGCGTCTACGGGGAACGCATGAGCACGATGGCCAGGGTGCATGGTCTGAACCACGTATCGCTACAGTATCCATGGCAGGCGCCGCTTGACGTCAGGCGCATCGAAGCATGCATCGAAACGTGTGGCGCCAAAAACCGGAGGATTACGCACGTCGCCGTCGTTCACCACGAGACGACAACCGGCAGGCTCAACCGCCTGGATAAGATCGGAGCGCTGTGCAAAGCGCGCGGCATCGCGCTACTCGTCGATGCCGTCAGCAGCTTTGGCGCCGAGCATCTCGATTTCGATGCGTTTGGCATAACGGCTTGCGCGGCGACCGCAAACAAATGCCTGCACGGCGCACCCGGCGCGTCGTTTGTCATCGTCGATCGCGCCGCCCTGCCTTCCCTGACGCGGCGCAGCCTGTATCTCGACCTCTCGACTCACTGCCGCGAGCAGGACGCGGCGAGCACCCCGTTCACGCCAGCAATCCCCGCGTTTTACGCGCTGCGCGAAGCGCTCGCCGAATTCGATGAGCAAGGCGGCTGGCGAAAGCGCCACGAACGCTATGCGACCTTGCTTGGCCGCGTACGAGAAGGCTTCATGGCGCTCGATATCGAATCGCTGCTGCCGCAAGAAGAGACTTCGATCGTGTTGAACGCATTCAATCTGCCGCGCGGCATCGATTACGCCACACTGCACGATGATCTCAAGCAGCGCGGCTTCGTGATTTACGCCGGCCAGGCGGCGCTTGCAAAAACCCTGTTCCGTATTTCGGCGATGGGCGAAGTCACCGGACGCGATATCGAACGCCTGCTCGATGCAGTCAAGCAGGTAACAGCGACAGCAGGCGCATGAACAGCAAACCCTGGGACGCGCGTTTTGCGCTGTGGATGGTGCGTCCGCTGTCCGGTACGTGGGTCACGCCGAATCATCTGACTACGGTCAGGCTGGCCGTCGGGCTTGCTGCTATCGCAGTTTTAGCAAGAGGCGAGCAGCCTGATCTCGGCGCGCTCCTGTTCGCGGCATCGAATCTGCTCGACCACACCGACGGCGAATTCGCGAGGCTGACCGGCAAGATGAGCAGGGCCGGGCATATTTACGATCTCGTGAGCGACGCGCTGCTCCATGTACTTCTGTTCGTCAGCATTGCGATCGGGCTGCTGCGGACGGGGGCGGACGTGTGGGTATTGCCGGCCGGCATCGTCGCCGGCGTTGCCGTCGCGGCGATTTTTCATATGCGCAACGGGATCGAAAATCGCCACGGCAAGACCGCGACGCAGCAACCGCGCTTAGGTGGATTCGAAGCCGAGGACATTCTCTATCTGCTGCCGGTGGTCACGCTGCTCGATGGGCTGATGGCGTTTTTGACTGCTGCCGCGATCGGCGCACCGCTCGCGGCTTTGATCGTCGGCTGGCAGTTCGTGCAGCTGCGGCGCACGGAATAAGTTGCATCGTAAAGAAATCCGGTCTGGACGATTGACCGCGCCCCGCGCCAGTCCGACGCGGTATCACACGACTTCCCGTTCCGCTTCCTCCGCGCCCTTCCGATCCAGCGAATAAAACCACCACACCCCGATTCCCGCCGCAATCCAGATCACCTCGCGCACGCGGCGAATCACTGAAAGCGCCAGTCCGACAGCCGGATTACCGGTCATCGCCGAACAGATCAGCACGAGCGTTCCCTCCTGCGCGCCTATGCTTGCCGGAATGAAGAAGGTCCCGGCGCGCACCAGTTGAACCAGTGCCTCGATGATCCACGCTTCCGCGAACGTCACCGGATAACCGAGCAGCCACATGACGACATAAACCTCGACCACGCCGCCGAGCCAGTTGAGCAGCGCGAGCATGAATGCTGCTGCCGAACGCGCGCGGTGCGCAGTGTAGAAATGAACCAGGCGCTCGTCGATATCGTGAATCAGATCGAGCAGGCGTCGCAGGCGCCCGGTCAGGCGGTCGGTGATGCGCGCGCCGAATACGCGGCCCAACCATAAACCCAGGCGCGAACTCAGCCGCAGGCGCTGGATCACGAAGCATCCGGCGATGCTGAACGTCAGGGCGACGAGGCCGATTCCGGCTATGGTCTTGTATGCGGGACTCACGCGCCCGGAAGGCAGCAGCAGCAAAAATCCGATCGCGAGAAACAGCACCAGAGCGATCAAAATGATGGTTTTGGCGAGGATCAGCGAAACACCGGATTCGCGATAGCCGATGCCGTAGCGCGATTTCAGCAGCAGCGCCTTCAGCGGTTCGCCTCCCATCGAACCGAGCGGCGTAACCGTGTTGAAAGCCTCGCCGGCAAGGCGGATGTTGAACAAGCGCGCCAGCCAGCGGAAGTCGAGCGGAACGCTGTTTAGGATCAGTTGCCAGCCTGCGGCATCGGCCGCGAAAACCGGACCGTAAAACAGCACGACGAACGTCATGCCGGCGATGCCGACCTCGGCAATCTGCGCGAGCACTTCGTCGGCATTCAGATCGCGCACCACGAGTCCGAGCAGCAACAGCCCGAGCGCGAGAAAAACGAGTTTCAGATAACGCATGCGGTTCCCATGTCGAGAACAGCATCTTACCGGTGATCGATATAGTCGAACCTACCGGATCGCCGCCGCCAGCGATGGACCAGCAGCCTGATCAAGCTTTCCCGCTCTTTCTCGCGTCCCTCGTGTTACCGCCCTCTTCCGCGCGGATAGATATCGCGTCCGATTTCGTCGAGATCGCGGTGCAGGGCCTCGCGCTCTTCGCGCGTCAACCGTCCGCGCGGACGCGACTCGCGTTCGCGAACGTCGCGCTCGGCTCGATCACCGC
>JBGTFJ010000334.1:0-7789 GCA_041747355.1 Burkholderiales bacterium | reverse complement strand
CGAACATCGGCCTGATCAATTCGCTCGCGCTGTATGCGCGCACCAACGAATACGGCTTTATGGAAACGCCGTATCGCCGCGTTGGCCATGGTCAGGTCACCGACAATATCGATTACCTGTCCGCCATCGAGGAAGGTCAGTTCGTGATTGCGCAGGCCAACGCAGCGCTCGACAAGAAAGGCCGGTTTACCGACGAAATTGTTTCGTGCCGGCACCGCAACGAATTCGAGCTGTCGACGCCCGAGCGCATCCAGTATATGGATGTTGCGCCGGCGCAGATCGTGTCGGTTGCGGCTTCGCTGATCCCGTTCCTCGAGCACGACGATGCCAATCGCGCCCTCATGGGTTCGAACATGCAGCGGCAGGCGGTGCCTTGCCTGCGCGCCGAGAAGCCTTTGGTCGGCACCGGCATCGAGCGCACCGTCGCGGTCGATTCGGGAACGGCTGTCCAGGCTTTACGCGGCGGTACCGTCGACTATGTCGACGCCGCGCGTATCGTCGTTCGCGTACGCGATGAAGAGACCGTCGCCGGCGAAGCGGGCGTCGATATATACAATTTGATCAAATACACGCGTTCTAACCAAAACACGAATATCAATCAGCGGCCGCTGGTCAGGGTTGGCGACGTGCTCGCCAGAGGCGATGTGGTCGCGGATGGTGCGTCGACCGACATGGGCGAATTGGCACTCGGGCAGAATCTGCTGGTCGCGTTCATGCCGTGGAACGGCTACAACTTCGAAGATTCCATCCTGATCTCGGAGAGCATCGTTGCCGAAGACCGCTTCACCTCGATTCACATCGAAGAGCTGCAGATCGTGGCGCGCGACACCAAGCTCGGCGCCGAAGAGATCACGCGCGATATCTCGAATCTGTCGGAGACCATGCTCGGCCGGCTCGACGAATCGGGCATCATTTATATCGGCGCCGAAGTAGAAGCCGGCGATGTGCTGGTCGGCAAGGTGACACCAAAAGGTGAAACGCAACTGACGCCGGAAGAAAAGCTGCTGCGCGCGATTTTCGGCGAGAAAGCGTCCGATGTAAAAGATACGAGCTTGCGCGTTCCTTCCGGAATGTCGGGTACGGTCATCGATGTGCAAGTGTTCACACGCGAAGGCATAGAACGCGACAAGCGCGCCAAGCAGATCATCGAAGACGAACTGAAGCGCTACAAGAAAGATCTGGCCGACCAGATGCGCATCGTCGAAAACGACGCTTTCGGCCGCATCGAGCGCCTGCTTCTCGGAAAAACGGTCAACGGCGGGCCGAAGCGAATCGCCAAGGGCAGCAAAATCACCAAGACCTACCTGGCGGAGGTCGAGCGCCACAGCTGGTTTGACATTCGCCTCGCCAACGATGAATCGAGCCGTCAACTCGAGCAGCTGAAGGACGGTATCGCGCAGAAGCGCGTCCAGTTCGACGCCGCGTTCGAAGAGAAGAAAAAGAAGCTCACGAGCGGCGATGAGCTGCCGCCGGGCGTGCAGAAAATGGTCAAGGTTTATGTCGCCGTCAAACGCCGCCTGCAACCCGGCGACAAGATGGCCGGACGCCACGGCAACAAGGGCGTGATCTCGAAAATCGTGCCGGTCGAAGACATGCCGTATATGGAAGACGGCACGCCGATGGACATCGTGCTGAATCCGCTCGGCGTGCCGTCGCGGATGAACGTCGGGCAGATTCTGGAAACGCATCTGGGATGGGCGTCCAAAGGCCTGGGCCGGAAAATTGGCGACATGCTGGCGGCGCAAGCCAAGGTCGTGGAAGTCCGCAAGCTGCTGACCAAGATCTACAATTCCAGCGGAACGGTCGAAGATCTGGAATCGTTGTCCGACGAGGAGGTGTTGCATCTCGCATTCAACCTCAAACAGGGCGTACCGTTCGCGACGCCGGTGTTCGATGGCGCTACCGAAAGCGAGATCAAGGACATGCTCGAACTCGCCGATCTGCCGCGCTCGGGCCAGATGCAATTGCACGACGGCCGCACCGGCGATATGTTCGATCGTCCGGTCACGGTCGGCTATATGCACGTGCTGAAGCTGCATCACCTGGTCGACGACAAAATGCATGCGCGCTCGACCGGCCCGTACAGCCTCGTCACCCAGCAGCCGCTGGGCGGCAAGGCGCAAGTCGGTGGCCAGCGTTTCGGTGAAATGGAAGTCTGGGCGCTGGAAGCTTACGGCGCCGCCTATACGCTGCAGGAAATGCTGACGGTTAAATCCGACGACGTTTCCGGGCGCACCAAGGTCTACGAGAACATCGTCAAGGGCGAGCACAAGATCGATGCCGGCATGCCGGAATCCTTCAACGTGCTGGTCAAGGAAATCCGCTCACTGGCGATCGATATCGACCTCGACAGGTTTTAAGCAAAAGGCAGCAGGTTTGCAAAAGCGCTGCGCCGCTGGTTGGTGTGCAGATGCACTATACCTTTAGCAGGAGTCACGAATGAAAGCATTGCTCGATTTGTTCAAGCAGGTCACGCAGGAAGAAGAATTCGATGCGATCAAGATCGGCCTGGCCTCGCCCGAGAAAATCCGCTCGTGGTCGTACGGCGAAGTCAAGAAGCCGGAGACGATCAACTACCGCACGTTCAAACCGGAACGCGATGGCTTGTTTTGCGCGAAGATTTTCGGGCCGACCAAGGATTACGAGTGCCTGTGCGGTAAGTACAAGCGGCTCAAGCATCGCGGCGTGATCTGCGAGAAATGCGGCGTCGAAGTGACCTTGTCGAAAGTCCGGCGCGAACGCATGGCGCACATCGAGCTCGCCAGCCCGGCCGCGCACATCTGGTTCCTGAAATCGCTACCGTCGCGCCTGGGGATGGTGCTCGACATGACTTTGCGCGATATCGAGCGCGTGCTGTATTTCGAAGCTTACGTGGTGACCGATCCCGGCATGACGCCGCTGACGCGTTGCCAGTTGTTGAGCGAAGACGATTACCTGACCAAAGTCGAAGAGCACGGCGACGATTTTTCCGCGAGCATGGGCGCCGAAGGCATACGCGACCTGCTGCGCAATCTGAATCTGAATCGCGAACTCGACGATTTGCGCAAGGATCTCGAGGCGACCGGTTCGGATACCAAGATCAAGAAAATCGCCAAGCGCATGAAGGTGCTCGAAGCATTTCACAAGTCCGGCATCAAGCCCGACTGGATGATCATGGAAGTGCTGCCGGTACTGCCGCCGGAATTGCGCCCGCTGGTGCCGCTCGATGGCGGCCGCTTCGCGACCTCCGATCTCAACGACCTGTATCGGCGCGTCATCAACCGCAACAACCGGCTGAAGCGCCTGCTGGAATTGAAAGCGCCCGAAATCATCGTGCGCAACGAAAAGCGCATGTTGCAGGAATCGGTCGACTCGTTGCTCGACAACGGCCGTCGCGGCAAGGCGATGACCGGCGCCAACAAGCGCGCGCTGAAATCGCTCGCCGACATGATCAAGGGCAAGGGCGGACGCTTCCGCCAGAATCTGCTTGGCAAGCGCGTCGACTATTCCGGCCGTTCGGTAATCGTCGTCGGTCCGCAGCTCAAGCTGCATCAATGTGGTCTGCCGAAGAAAATGGCGCTCGAACTGTTCAAGCCGTTCATCTTCCACAAACTCGAAGTGTTAGGGCTTGCCACCACGATCAAGGCGGCCAAGCGCCTCGTCGAGCAGGAAGTGCCGGAAGTTTGGGACATCCTCGAAGATGTTATTCGCGAGCATCCGGTCATGCTGAATCGCGCGCCGACCTTGCACCGGCTCGGCATACAGGCGTTCGAACCGGTGCTGATCGAAGGCAAGGCGATCCAGTTGCATCCGCTGGTTTGCGCCGCGTTCAACGCCGACTTCGACGGTGACCAGATGGCTGTGCACGTGCCGTTGTCGCTGGAAGCGCAGATGGAATGCCGGACCTTGATGCTGTCGTCGAACAACGTGCTGTCGCCGTCGAACGGCGAGCCCATCATCGTGCCTTCGCAGGACATCGTGCTGGGTCTGTATTACGTGACGCGTTCCGCCATCAATGCACTCGGCGAAGGCATGCGTTTCGCTGACGTCGGCGAAGTTTCGCGCGCGTACGAATCGCGCCAGGTCGATCTGCACGCCCGTGTCGCCGTCCGCATCAAGGAAGTCGAGAGCGACAGCGACGGCGAACGCCGTGAAAAAATTACGCGCTACGAGACGACCGTCGGTCGGGCGCTGTTGTCCGAAATCCTGCCGGCCGGTTTGCCGTTCGGCCTGATTAACAAGGCGCTCAAGAAAAAAGAAATTTCCAGGCTGATCAATGCGGCTTTCCGCCGCTGCGGACTGCGTGAAACGGTCATTTTCGCGGACAAGCTGATGTACGCCGGCTTTACGCTTGCGACGCGCGCCGGCATTTCGATTTGTGTCGATGACATGCTGGTGCCGCAGCAGAAGGACCAGTTGATTTCGGCTGCCGAGAAAGAAGTGGCGGAAATCGAAAAGCAATACACCTCGGGTTTGGTCACGCAAGGTGAGCGCTACAACAAGGTCGTGGACATCTGGGGCCGTGCCGGCGACCAGGTCGCCAAGGCGATGATGGAACAGCTCGGCATCGAGCAGGTGATGGACTGGGACCGGAAGAAAAAGAGTCTGGTCCCGTTCAAGGACGACAAAGGGCGGCTGGTCACCCAGGAATCGTTCAACTCGATCTATATGATGGCGGATTCCGGGGCGCGCGGCTCGGCAGCGCAGATTCGGCAACTGGCCGGTATGCGCGGATTGATGGCCAAACCCGATGGCTCGATCATCGAAACACCGATCACCGCCAACTTCCGCGAAGGCCTGAACGTGCTGCAATACTTCATTTCGACGCACGGCGCGCGCAAAGGCCTGGCCGATACGGCGTTGAAAACAGCCAACTCCGGCTATCTGACGCGTCGTCTGGTCGACGTCACGCAGGATCTGGTGGTGACCGAGGCAGACTGCGGGACGGCGAATGGCGCCGCCATGAAGGCGCTGGTCGAGGGCGGCGAGGTCGTCGAAGCGCTGCGCGAACGCATTCTCGGGCGCGTCGCAGCCAACGATATCGTGCAGCAGGAAACCGGGGAGACGATCTTCGAAGCAGGCACGCTGCTCGACGAAGACTCGGTCGATACGATAGAAGCGCTTGGCATCGACGAGATCAAGGTCAGGACGCCGCTGACGTGCGACACGCGTTTTGGCTTGTGCGCGAATTGCTACGGACGCGATCTCGGCCGTGGATCGATGGTCGCGGTCGGTGAGGCGGTCGGGGTGATCGCCGCACAGTCGATCGGCGAGCCGGGAACACAGCTCACGATGCGCACTTTCCACATCGGCGGAGCGGCCTCCCGCACCGCTGTGGTCAGCCAGGTCGAGGGCAAATCGAACGGCACCGCGCGCTTCACCCAGGTCATGCGCTACGTGAGCAATGCGCGCAAGGAACAGATCGTGATTTCGCGCAGCGGCGAAGTCGTCATTCAGGACGATGCGGGCCGCGAACGCGAGCGGCATAAAGTCCCTTATGGCGCGACCCTGATGATCAAGGATGGCGACGCCGTCAAGGCAGGTCAGTTGCTCGCAACATGGGATCCGCACACCCGTCCGATTATCACCGAATACGCGGGCACGGTTCAGCTCGAGAACGTCGAGGAAAACGTTACGGTCGTCAGGCAGATCGATGAGGTGACCGGACTGTCTACGCTGGTCGTGATCGATCCGAAACGTCGTGGCGCGGCCCAGGCGAAGGGTCTACGACCGCAGGTCAAGCTGCTAGGGCCCAAGGGCGAAGAAATCAGGATGGCCGGCTCGGATCTGCCGGTCAATATCACCTTCCAGGTGGGTTCGCTGATCACGGTCAAGGACAGTCAGCAAGTATCTGTCGGCGAGGTGCTCGCGCGTATTCCGCAGGAAACCAGCAAAACGCGGGATATCACCGGCGGTTTGCCGCGCGTTGCCGAATTGTTCGAAGCGCGTTCGCCAAAAGATGCCGGTGTCCTGGCCGAGGTCACGGGTACCGTCTCGTTCGGCAAGGACACCAAGGGCAAGCAGCGCCTCGTCATCACCGATCTCGATCACGTACCGCACGAGTATCTGATTCCGAAAGAAAAGCACGTGATGGCGCACGATGGCCAGGTCGTAAACAAGGGCGAGATCATTGTCGATGGTCCGCGCGATCCGCACGATATCCTGCGCCTGTTGGGCGTCGAAGCATTGGCGCGCTACATCACCGACGAGGTGCAGGACGTCTATCGATTGCAGGGCGTCAAGATCAACGACAAGCATATCGAAGTGATCGTGCGTCAGATGTTGCGACGCGTGCAGATCGCCGATGCCGGTGACACGCGGTTCATCCAGGGTGAGCAGTTGGAAAGGGCTGAAGTGCTCGAAGAAAACGAAAGCGTCGTCGCCGAAGGCAAGCAGGAAGCTGTTTACGAATACTTGCTGCTGGGCATCACCAAGGCTTCGTTGTCTACCGATTCGTTTATTTCGGCTGCCTCGTTCCAGGAAACCACCCGTGTGTTGACGGAAGCCGCCATCATGGGCAAACGCGACGATTTGCGCGGCCTGAAGGAGAACGTGATTGTCGGCCGGTTGATTCCTGCCGGCACGGGTTTGGCCTATCACAACGCGCGCCGCAAACAGCAGTTGGGCCTCGATATCGCGGAAGGCCGTGAGTTGAGCGAAGAAAGCGTGGAACAGGCCGAAAACAAGGAGCACGTTGCTTGACACTCTAGCCCTTAGACCCTAGAATCGTCGGTCTTTTAGCCCGTGCAGCCGACGCCTGCGGTGCGTCAATAAGTTCTGCCGTGCGTCAATAGCGCTTGATCCAACACACCGGGACGGCAGAGATGCCGTCCCCGGTTTTTTAATCGAATTACCCCAATCGAATGATCCGCCCCAGCGCACTGCAAGAGTTTTCGATAACGTCATGCCAACGATAAATCAACTGGTTCGCAAGCCGCGGTCTGCAAAACGCGTGAAAAGCAAAGTGCCGGCGCTAGGCAACAGTCCACAAAAGCGCGGCGTTTGCACACGTGTTTATACGACGACGCCCAAAAAGCCGAACTCGGCATTGCGGAAAGTTGCGCGGGTGCGTCTGACCAACGGTTTCGAAGTATCGAGCTATATCGGCGGCGAAGGACACAATCTGCAGGAACACTCGGTGGTGCTGATTCGCGGCGGCCGCGTGAAGGATTTGCCGGGTGTTCGTTACCACACAGTGCGCGGCAGCCTCGATACCGCGGGCGTGAAAGACCGCAAGCAGGGGCGTTCGAAGTACGGCGCCAAGCGGCCAAAGGCCGCATAGCGCCGTGCACAAACAGGTGAAAGACGCTTCGCGGCCAGATCCGAGAACCGCCTAAAAGTAAGTAACGGCTGCGTGATAAGTACAAGTCGAGATTGCCATGCCCAGACGTAGAGAAGTACCGAAACGCGAGATATTGCCGGATCCCAAATACAGCAATCAAGACGTAGCGAAATTCGTTAACGTATTGATGACGCGCGGCAAGAAATCGGTCGCCGAACGCATTATCTACGGCGCCCTCGCCCAGATAGGCAAGAAAACCGGCAAGAATCCGCTGGATGTCTTTACCCAGGCGCTGACCAACGTGCGCCCGGTGGTTGAAGTAAAAAGCCGGCGCGTTGGCGGCGCCAATTATCAGGTTCCGGTCGAAGTTCGTTCGCTGCGCCGCACGGCATTGGCCATGCGTTGGCTGCGCGAGGCGGCCCGCAAGCGTTCCGAAAAATCGATGGGCGCGCGCTTGGCCGGCGAGCTGGCCGAAGCGGCGGAAGGCCGCGGCGGCGCAATGAAAAAGCGCGAGGAAGTGCACCGTAT
>JBGTFJ010000333.1:0-1844 GCA_041747355.1 Burkholderiales bacterium | reverse complement strand
CGAATTCCGACAAGGCGATTTTTTCGACGCATTGCCATAACGATCTCGGGCTCGCGGTCGCCAATTCTCTGGCTGGTGTGGCAGCGGGTGCGCGTCAGGTCGAGTGCACGATTAACGGATTGGGCGAGCGCGCCGGAAATGCGGCGCTGGAAGAAATCGTCATGACGGTGCGCACGCGCCGCGACATATTCCAGTGCGATACGCGCATCGACACGACGCAAATCGTGCCTGCCAGCCGGCTTGTCGCCGGCATCACCGGCTTCACCGTGCAGCCGAACAAGGCGATCGTCGGCGCCAATGCCTTTGCGCACGAATCCGGTATACACCAGGATGGCGTTTTGAAAAGCCGCGAGACTTACGAAATCATGCGCGCCGAGGACGTCGGCTGGCACGCGAACAAGCTCGTGCTCGGCAAGCATTCCGGCCGCAACGCATTTCGCGCGCGCCTTACTGAGCTTGGTATCGAGCTCGCTTCGGAAGAGGCGGTGAACTCGGCGTTCGCGCGTTTCAAGGAATTGGCCGACAAGAAGCACGATATCTTCGATGAAGACTTGCAGGCTCTGGCTTCGGATGAAGCGGTCAACCAGGTACAGGAGCACTTCAAACTCGTGTCGCTGAAAGCGCAGCTCGAAACCGGCGAATTGCCGTTCGCGAGTATCGTGTTGTCCGAAGACGGCCGTGAAAAAAGGGCCGATTCGCGCGGCAGCGGCCCGGTCGATGCATCGTTCAAAGCGATCGAAAGCATCGTCGCCAGCGGCGCCGAATTGCAGTTGTTTTCGGTAAATAACATTACCAGCGGCACCGATTCGCAAGGGGAAGTCACGGTGCGCTTGCAAAAGTCGGGGCGCATCGTGAATGGCCAGGGCGCCGATACCGACATCGTCGTCGCCTCGGCAAAGGCTTACATCAGCGCCTTGAACAAGCTGCACTCCAAGCTTGAGCGCGTGAACCCGCAGATGTGATCCACCGATGTAAATGCCCGGCCGATTGCAGCAGATCGAGGCCGGGCTATTCGACTGCCTTCGTTGTTGTTTTAAGCCAGGTGCCGACCAGTACGACGAACAGTGCGCCGGCCAGTGCAGCGGTCCACTCTGCGAACGGGATAGCGTTCATCGCCCACGGCTGAATCACCGGATCGGAGACAGCCATGTCCCCGGCGACCCAGCCCAGCAGACCGGCGCCCAGTGTGATGATGATCGGATAGCGATCCATAAAGTGCAGGATCAACTGGCTGCCCCACACGATCAGCGGGATACTCACGATAAGGCCAAAGATCAGTAGTAGGATACTGCCGTCCGCCGCCGCAGCGACGGCAATGACGTTGTCCAGGCTCATGACAAAATCCGCAATGATGATGGTCCGGACCGCGGCGATCAGACTTTCGCTGCTGGCGATCTCGAGCGCGGTCGGCTTGTCCGGCAGCATCAGTTTCACGCCGATCCATAACAGCAGCGCGGCGCCGATCGCCTTCAGGTAAGGCAGATCCAGCAGCGTCACGGCAAAAAAAGTCAGAATGACGCGTAATGAAATCGCACCAGTGACGCCCCAGAAAATCCCTTTCCGGCGTTGCTGCGGCGGCAGGGAACGGCACGCCAGCGCGATGACCACCGCGTTGTCGCCGCTCAGGACGATGTCGATCGCGATGATTTGCAGCACCGCGACCCAGAATTCCGGGCTACCGAATTCCATCTACATGTCATTCCTGCGCAAGCAGGAAGGTGCATTCACGTTTGAAGTGCAACAGATGGTTACAGAATACTTCCGCCGGTGTCCTGAATCCAAGACACTTCCGCGGTGTGTGATTGTAGGCAGCGATGAGCGCGTCGAGATGAGGGCCGGCGAGC
>JBGTFJ010000332.1:0-2706 GCA_041747355.1 Burkholderiales bacterium | reverse complement strand
GAGCCCTGCCCCGGAAATACCATCAGCAGCTTCATCGTCTTCACCAGCGCACCAATGCCGAGCCCCAGGTGAAGCCACCGCCGACGCCCTCGAGCAAAATGTGCTGCCCCGCCTTTATTCGGCCATCGCGAACCGCTTCGTCGAGAGCAAGCGGAATCGACGCGGCGGACGTATTTGCGTGACGGTCGACAGTCGTAACCACGCGCTCCATGCCGAGCCCTATTTTTTTTGCAGTGGCTTGAATAATTCGAATGTTCGCCTGATGCGGAATCAGCCAGTCGATGTCCGACTTCCGCAATCGATTCGCGGTCAGGGTTTCTTCGACAAGTTCGACCAGCACCTTTACCGCGAATTTGAAGACTGCATTTCCTTCCATCGTCAATAACGGTTTTCCGCTGATCATGCCGCCGCTGACCTGTCCCGGAACCGCAAGCAGCCGGCTATGACGGCCGTCGGCGTGCAGGTGGCTGGATAAAATTCCCGGCGTATCGCCGGCGTTCAGTACGACTGCGCCGGCGCCATCGCCGAACAGTACACAGGTGCCGCGGTCGGACCAATCGAGAATGCGCGAATAGATTTCCGCGCCGACAACCAGCGCATGGGAACAGTGGCCGTCGCGAACGAACATGTCGGCTACCGCCAGCGCGTAGACGAAGCCGCTGCATACCGCCTGCACATCAAAAGCCGGTCCACCACCGCTGATGCCGAGTTTTTCCTGCAATAAACAGGCGGTACTCGGAAACACCATATCCGGCGTCGTCGTTGCGACGATGATCAGACCGATATCCCGAGGCTCGATGCCCGCTGCGCTGATCGCCGACTTGCTGGCATGCAGGGCAAGATCGCTGGTCGTCTCAGAGTCGCTTGCGATATGCCGTGGTCGTAGGCCGGTCCTCGTATAAATCCACTCGTCGGACGTATCGACAACACTTTCCAGATCGCGATTCGTCACAACCTTTTTGGGCAAATAACTGCCGGTGCCAATGATTCGTGCGTAGCTCACGCCGCGTTGACGTGCAGAGTAGCCATGCGCTCCGTGATCTCGCGCAGCACGTCGTTGCGTACCTCATCGGCGGCGCGGCGGATCGCGATTTCAAACGACATTTCATCGGCCGAACCATGGCTTTTAACCACAATGCCGCGCAAGCCGAGCAGGCTGGCGCCGTTGTAGCGGCGCGGATCGACGCGTTGCTTGAACGCATTGATGACCGGCAGCGACGCCAGTCCCGCAAGCCGGGTGAAAACATTGCGTTTGAACTCCTGGCGCAAATAGCTGGCCAGCATTTTCGCCAGCCCTTCCGAAGCTTTCAGCGCTACGTTGCCGACGAAACCGTCGCACACGACAACGTCGGTCGTGCCTTTGTAAATATCGTCGCCTTCGATGTTGCCGTAAAAGTTCAAGCCGGAATCGCGCAGCAATTCCGAAGCCCGTTTGACGATTTCATTGCCCTTGATCGCCTCGTGACCGATGTTCAGGAGGCCTATGCTCGGTCGATCTTCGTGCTCGACGGCGTGAACGAGCATGGCGCCCATAATGCCGAATTGCAGCAGATGGGTCGCCGTACAGTCGACGTTGGCGCCCAGGTCAAGCACGTAGGTACGTCCCTTCAAGGTCGGCATCACACTCGCGATCGCCGGGCGCTCGATGCCGGGCAAGGTTTTCAGAACGAAGCGCGAAATCGCCATTAACGCGCCGGTATTGCCCGCCGACACGCAGGCCTGCGCCTCGCCGCTTTTGACCAGGTTGACGGCGACCCGCATCGACGAATCTTTTTTGTTGCGCAACGCGATCGCCGGCGGATCATCCATGCTGACCGTTTCCGATGCCGGCTGAACCCTGAGCTGGGCGCTGTCGGGAACGCGCCGACTCCGCAATTCGGCCTCGATTGCAGCGGGCAAACCTACCAGAATGACGCCGGTATCCGGCGCCGTTTTCAAAAACCGCAGCGCGGCGGGCACGGTGACGTGCGGACCATGATCGCCACCCATGCAGTCTATGGCGACGGTGATCTTCATCAGAAGCCTTTGGCTAACCTATCCCTGACGGCAGCGCAACCCGAAGGGCTGGCCGTGTCCGGGCGCCTCGCTTCGCCGGTAACGTGTCCGCGCGCCTTCGCGATGCATCCCGGATACGGCCAGCGCGGCCACGGATAGGTTAATCAGAGGATCCTTGGGTAGTGCCGCGAAAAGCCGAAACGTGACAGGCCGGTCAGTGGAAACAGCGCAAGCCGACGAGCGGCTCGCCACGGTACAGCGGCACACCGGTAATCAACTACGCCAGTATCAATCGCCCTTGGTTTTTACGATCTTCTTGCCGCGATAATAACCGTTCGGGCTGATGTTATGACGCAGATGAATCTCGCCGCTGGTCGGCTCTACGGCAAGCGGCGGGTTATGCAGAAAATCGTGCGCGCGATGCATGCCGCGTTTGGACGGGGATTTCTTGTTCTGCTGGACTGCCATGGCAACTCCTGGTTTGCATCGAAATTATTTCGCTTCTTTGATCAATGCGCTCAGCCGGCCAAGGCCTGCCGAGCGCTGTTCTCGTCCTACTGCCGCGCCGATCGCGGCGCTGCAAACGTCCGTTTCATGCCGCGGGGAGATCGGCAAGCTCAGCAGGATTTCCTCTTCGACCAAGGCAATGACGTCGATATTTTCCTCGGCGGGAATGCTCTCGACATCGTCAGCTTCCTCCATCAAGTCGGG
>JBGTFJ010000331.1:0-5173 GCA_041747355.1 Burkholderiales bacterium | reverse complement strand
AGCGGTAGACGCCAAAATGGTCCCGGCGCGATGACTCGCGTGTCAATGTGGCTGTTGGTCATGAGGTGATTAAAAAGTAAGTCGAGCGGCGCGCCGTTTCTGGCGCGTCCGTCTCGTATGCAATGTTAGCGCAGTAACCGCTCGTGGCGGCCCGGGCTGGCGAAGAAATGATAGGTATGAATGCGTTTATGGCAGGCGGGGAGGGTGGTTCTTGAGAAATGCCTCCTTTCTTGCCTCACCGATTACGCCGCTTACACGTCGGCTGCGCGATAATCCATTGTGTCCATGTCTGCATCCGGTTCTGCGGCTTTACCGAACAGTTTGAGCCACAGAAAACCGATTATTCCTGCCGTTACTGAAGCCAGCAAAATTGCCATTTTCGAGGCATTTATCGTTTCTGAATTTCCGACAAAAGCCAGATTTGTTATAAAAATTGACATCGTAAAACCAATACCGCCCAATAGTCCGGCGCCGAAAACGTGCCGCCAATTCAAATCGACGGGAAGCCGACAAATGCCGATAGAAACGGCGACGAAACTCAAAAGCGTAACACCCAAAGGTTTTCCAATAACCAGACCGCCGATGATGCCGGAACTATTTGCGTTCGTTAAGTCTTGCGCCCAATCCGAGCCAATGACGATGCCCGTATTCGCCAGCGCGAAAATCGGCAGAATTATGAAAGCGACGGGCTTGTGCAAAAAATGTTCAAGCCGGTGTGAAGGCGATTCTTCGTCGTCTTCTTTAGCTGAAAAAGGAATCGCAAACGCCAGCAAAACTCCCGCAATCGTCGCGTGGACGCCGGATTTCAGCATCAAGAATCACATCAACGCGCCGCCAAGCAAATAGGGAACGAGCGACATCACGCGGAAGAAACGGTTCAGCGCGACAAGCGAGGCAAAGACGGCAAGCGCGGCGACCAAATAGCCAAGCGAGAACTGCGCCGTGTAAAAGACGGCAATAACGATAATCGCACCCAGGTCGTCCATCACGGCGAGGGCGGTCAGAAAAACTTTCAGGGAAGCCGGAACGCGGCTGCCCAAAAGCGCGAGTACACCCAAGGCAAAAGCGATGTCGGTCGCCATCGGAATGCCGATTCCGGCTTGCGTCGGCGTTCCGGCATTCAGGGAAAAGTGAATCAGCGCAGGAAAGGCAATCCCGCCAACAGCGGCGAATATAGGCAATAGCCGTCTTTGAAATTCGAGAGTTCGCCGTTATAAAGCTCGCGCTCGAGTTCCAGGCCGATAAGCAAAAAGAAAACCGCCATCAACGCGTCGTTAATCCAATGTTCGACGCTTAAACCGCCGACATACAGTTGCCAAATGGCCAGGTAGTCCGCGCCGATCGTCGAATTGGCGAGCAGAAGCGATACAACCGTACACATGATGAGCAAGACGCCGCCAGACTTTGCCGACTCGAAAAAATCTTTGAAAGGTGCTTGATAAGCTTCTCTGAACAATGCCCATAATCTTCCGTCAGCCTAGCTCCGTTTCCCCTCGTTTGATTTTGCCGGCGTCGGAAACACATGGTCTCTGGCCGCCTGAATCGTCGCGCGATCGTGGGCCGAGGGGACGCTGCGCTCAGCCGTTTCGGCGATCAAATCGACCTGCTGACGGAGCGCCTGACGCCGATGCACATTTGTCGTCCGCCCGGCGACGATTTCCAGGACCTGAAGGAGGCGAGCGAGGACGGCGACGTTGCCCTCGGCGTTCTGGCGAATTTGATCGAAGGCTTCGGCCAGCAGACCCGCGAACGTTGGCCCGCGTGTGATGAGACGCAGTTGTCTCCCGTCGGAGCGATCAGGCGTTTCGATCGGACGAGCGGCGAGGCGTGCGAGGATCGCCCCGAGGAAGTCAACACAATTGATCGCGGTGGTGGTGTCGTTGATACCGGGCGACAGCGCCTTGAGCGCGATGTCCACGAGCTGCCGGATACCGTAGGCCGCGTCCTGTTGCACCGTGCGATCCCGGCCCAGAATGTAGGCCGCGTTCAGCTTGCGGATGGATTCATCGTCGGGCTCCGTGCCGGTCACGGACGCGAGCGGGGAGTTTTCGATGACGAACTCGCCGATCCCTCTCTCCATTCGCACGACCATGCCCTGTTCGCGCGCGACGTCGAACAGGGCATCGGCGTCGATGCCACGAATATAGCCGGTTCTGCAAGCCGGGATGGTCACCCACGTCGGGGCTGCCCGGTCCGCCTGCGGGTCAACGCCCGCGCTCTCGACGACGGCTTCACCCACCTCTGCGGGGAACAACCGATCTACGGCATTGAGGGTTTCCGCGGCCACCGCTTCGATGATGCTCGCGGCTTGAATGGACGCGGCAATGTGATGGATGAAGAAGATGAGCAAGCCGATGGCCACGAACGCCAGCAGCAGGGCGACGAGCACCGCCAGCGACGGGACGAACGCGCTTTCGTCGCCGCCGCGTATCGTTCGCAGCACTACCAGGCAATAAGCGAATACGCCTACAAAGACGCCGAGGACCGCTTGGTTGGCCCGGTCCCGCATGAAGTTCCGCAATATCCGAGACGTGTACTGACCCGACGCCAGGGCAAGGGCGACGACCGTGATCGAAAAGGTGACGCCGGCGACAGTGATCATCGAGCCGGCGATGGCCGAAAGCAACCCGCGCGAGCCTTCCGCCCCGGCCCCGAACACCCTCGGCCATTGTTCCGTGTGTCGCTCGCGGACGAGGTACGAGTCGACCTCGACCAGTCCCACCGCCAGGACCACTGCTCCAGTGACGAGGAGCGTCGGGACGAACCACAGGCTCGATCGCAGGTTTTCCAGGACGTTGCGCAGATTATGCATCGAGTATGCGCCGATAAAAGGCCGGACTTCTGCGGCCTGACTGTTCAGTGAGAGGTGTCGTCACTTCTTGAGTCAAGCCGTGCTTCGATTCGTCGCCAGCGCCTCAAGCGCGCGCTTCCTGCCAGACGCCATGAGCCTCCGCCGAAGTCCACGCCTGAAAATGCAGTTGTGAAAGCGCGACCGGATCGTTGAGCAGCGCGGTCTTTTGACGATCGGTCAGCGTGTCTGGATCCTTGATCAGCGCTTCTTGGACGAGACGAAAACGTTCATTGCGAAGCGCGCCCGATTGTTTGAGGCGGGCGACGGCAGAAGCGCACGACAGCGCGTTGGTCACAGGATCGATGATTGCCGCGATGAAATTCGGCGGGGCCGGCGAGCCGCTTATGTACTCCCGGGTCGCTTCGAGTTCCGCGGGCGGACGCCATTCTTCGGGGATCAGAAAAAATCCCGCGCGCCGCGCCCATCGCCCGAGCGAAACCCGGCTCGAATAAACCGAGAGCGGGATCGACAGAATCAGCGCGCCGACGATAGGCGCCAGCCACCATAGATACGACGGATCGAGCCAGTAAACGCCGCCGGCCCACGCCGCGCCGAACAGCGTGTGCAATCCGTGGCGGCGCACCGCTTCTCGCCATCCGGTTTCGTTATCGCCGCGCGGCGGCGATTTCCACTGCAGACGCCAGCCCAGGAGCGCAGCGATCACGAACTGGGTGTGGAACAACATGCGGATCGGAGCAAGCAGCGCCGAAAAAACCAGCTCGATCAGCATGCTGAACAACAGGCGCAAGCCTTCGCCACGGCGCCTGACGGGTTTCGCCCAGATCAACAGCACGCTCAGCAGTTTCGGCAGGAACAGCAGCACCGCGGTCGCGGTGAACAGGGCGATCGCGCGCTCGGGATGCCATTGCGGCCACAGCGGAAACAACTGATTGGGTTCGGCAAAATACTCTGGTTCGACCAGCGTATGAATCGCCAACAACGCCGTCGAAAGCAACAGGAATAGAAACCACAGCGGCGCCGACAGATAGGCCATCACCCCGGTCACGAACACGGCACGGTGCGCGGGATGCAGCTCCTCCGCCAGGAACAAGCGGAAATTCATCAGGTTTCCCTGGCACCAGCGGCGGTCACGCTTCAGTTCATCGACGAGATTCGGCGGCATCTCCTCATAACTGCCGGGCAGGTCGTAGGCGATCCATACCGCCCATCCGGCGCGGCGCATTAGCGCGGCTTCGACGAAATCGTGGGAAAGTATTTCGCCGGACAAGCTGCCGCGACCGGGCAGGCGGCCGAGCGCGCAATGCTGCATGAAGGGTGCTACGCGGATGATCGCGTTGTGGCCCCAGTAGTGCGATTCGCCGAGCTGCCAGAAATGAAGCCCGGCGGTGAACAGCGGCCCGTAGGCGTGCGTTGCGAACTGCTGCATGCGCGCGTACAGGGTTTCGCGTCCTGCGGCGTGCGGCGCGGTCTGGATGATGCCCGCGTTGGGATTTGATTCGGCCAGTTGCACGAGGCGGGTGATGCACGCACCGGTCATTACGCTGTCGGCGTCGAGCACGATCATGTAGCGGTAATTCGCTCCCCAGCGGCGGCAAAAGTCTGCGATGTTGCCGCTCTTCTTCTTGATCCGATGCTGCCGGCGCCGGTAGAACACGCGGCCGAAGCCATCGACACAGCGGCACAGTTCCAGCCAGGCGTTGACTTCGGCGACGCGGGTATCGGGGTCGGCGCTGTCGCTGAGCACGAAGAAATCGAAATGCCCGAGCCCGCCAGTTCGTTGCACTGATTCATAAGTTGCGCGCAGGCCGGCGAACACCCGCGTCACATCTTCATTGCAGATCGGCATGATGATGGCTGTGCGGGCGTCATCGGCGATCGGCTCGTCGCCGGCGACACTGCGCGAAATCGAGTGACGGTCGCGCCCGAACAGCAACAGCAGAAACCCCATGGCGGCCGTCCAGAAGCCGGCAGAAACCCAGAACACCAGAATCGCGAACAGGATGAGGACGGCGATTTCGAGAGGCTGCCTTCCCTGATACGGCAGGACCGCGGTCATGAAACTGGTCGCGACATAGGTCTGGGCGAGCACCATGATCAGCAGCGTCGTCCGCCGAAATGCGGCCGCGGGGTACCAGACATCACGTTTGCCGCGCGACGGAGCTTCGCTTTCATCCGGCCGATGCGAATGGGGGCGCCGCCGCTCGTGCATCAAGCGCGTCTTCATCGAAGCGAACAACGGAAAGTGCGAAATGAGGGCGCGCGGCGCCATCGAGGTGCGGTTCATCGGCGGCGTCGTGACGAGACGCGCACTGCCATGGACATCGGTTGCGGTTGTCGCAAGCGGAGCACGCGCAGTCTTCG
>JBGTFJ010000330.1:0-3887 GCA_041747355.1 Burkholderiales bacterium | reverse complement strand
CTCGCCGACATCGAGCTGACCGCGCTCGACAACGACGCATTACGCCTGGGCCGGGTTCACGAGAACCTCGATCGCCTGGGGCTCGCGGCCAACGTCGTTTGCGCCGACGCAGAGAACCTGGCGGCGTGGTGGGACGGCCGTGAGTTCGATCGCATTCTGGCCGATGTTCCGTGTTCGGCTTCCGGCGTCGTGCGCCGGCATCCCGACGCGAAATGGCTGCGCCGCGAAGCCGATATCGCGCAGTTCGTCGAGCGCCAGACGCGCCTGCTGGATGCGCTGTGGCGCGCCTTGGCGACTGATGGTAAATTGCTGTATGCAACCTGCTCGGTGTTTGACGACGAGAACCTGCGGCAGATTGCCGGTTTTCTTGACCGCCACGCCGATGCGCGCGGCCTGCCTCTCGATATCCCGCACAATCACGACGGGCAACTCCTCCCCAACGCGCAGCACGACGGCTTTTACTATGCACTGCTGCAGAAACGCTAAGCTTGTTCTGATCGCCTGCCTGTGGTTGCCTTTGTCCCTGATTTCGATTGCGCCACCTGCACTTGCTGACGGCATCTCGGTTCGCACCGCCGAATTGAGCGTCAACGATGAAGGCTACTCTCTGGATGCCGACTACCGGATCGAACTGAACCGGACGCTGGAGGATGCGCTGAACAAGGGCGTCGCGCTCTACTTCGAACTCGAATTCGAGTTGACGCGATCGCGCTGGTACTGGTTCGATGAAAAAATCGCAACATTGAAGAACCAGTACAAACTCAGCTTTAATGCATTGACGCGCCAATACCGTGTCGGTAGCGCCGGCAACATTGTGAATTTTGCAACGCTCGACGAAGCCTTGCGTGAACTGAGCCGGATTCGCGAGCGCCGCGTGCTCGACAAGTCGGCGCTCGAACCGGATACCTCGTATTCCGCTGGTCTGCGCATGCAACTCGATCTATCGCAACTGCCGAAGCCGATTCAGATCGACGCGCTGGCCAGCCGCGCCTGGTCGCTCGACTCGGGATGGCATAGATGGATGGCATCGCTATGAGTCTATCGATGTTGCGGCACGCGCACGGCATCGCCACAAGATGGACCGCCTGAGCATGAGAGTCGCTAGCGCGCGCGCCCGGTCGTTGATGCGCCGGTCCGGTCCCAAATATTTCATCATCCTGTGCCTGAGCCTCGGTGCGGTTACGCTGTATATGTTGTCGATCGCAACCGCGAATACGGCGCTTTTTGCCCGACAGTATCCGCTGCTGCTGGTTCTGAACGGTGGGCTCGTACTGTGCCTGATCGCGCTGGTCGGATATCAGCTCGTCAAACTGCAGCGCAAAGTGAAGGCGGGCGTGTTCGGCGCCAAACTGATGCGGCGGCTGGTCTGGTTTTTTGCGCTGATGGCGTTGCTGCCCGGCGCGCTGGTCTACAGCGTGTCGGTCGGCTTTCTGGCAAAAAGCATCGATTCATGGTTCGACGTGCGGGTCGACAAGGCGCTCGAGGGCGGTTTGAGCCTCGGCCGCACGGCGCTGGATCAGATGCTGAAAGACCTGATTGCCAGCGGCGATTCGATCGCGCTGACCTTGTCGGAATTGCCGACGCATCAGCATCTTTCGGCGCTGAATCAGTTGCGCGAGCAGACCGGTGTGCAGGAGGCGACGTTGTTCGATCGGCGCGGCGCCGTGATTGCCTTTTCCACTAGCGAGCGCGCTGAACTGATGCCCGATCTACCGAGCGCCGGTGTGCTGCGCCAGGTCCGCTTGCAGCAGGGTTACAGCGCGGTCGAGGCGGTGGCCGACAAAGGGTTGCAGTTGCGCGTGGTTGTGCCGATCAATCTCTACACGTTCAGCGAGGACGCACGCATGCTGCAATTGCTGCAGCCGGTGCCACTGCAGCTCGCGCAGAACGCCGAAACCGTGCAAAGCATTTATCGCGACTACCAGGAATTGACGCTGTCGCGGCAAGGCTTGAAGCAACTGTATGGCGTGACCCTGACGCTTGCGCTGCTGCTCGCGCTGCTCGGCGCTTTTGCGCTCGCTTTTTTCCTGTCGGAACGATTGTCGGCGCCGCTCGGCATTCTGGCCAAAGGCACGCGCGCCGTCGCGCAAGGCGATTTTTCCCAGCAGCACACGCTGCCGGGTCGCGATGAGCTCGGCGTGCTGACGCAGTCGTTCAACCGGATGACGCAACAACTCGCGGAAGCGCGCGCCGCCGCGCAACGCAACCAGGCGCAGCTCGAAACCGCCAAGGCCTACGTCGAAAGCCTGCTGGCGAATCTGTCGGCAGGCGTCATGTCGTTCGACGAAGCGTTTCGCCTGCGTTCGGAAAATCCCAGCGCCGGCCACTTGCTGCATGTCGATTTCAGCGTTTTGCGCGGGGTTGAGCTGAAAGCGTGGCCCGAGCGCTCGCCGCGGCTCGAAGGGCTCAGTCGGACGATTCTTGAATCTTTTTCTCGCGCCGGGGGCGCCGAGTGGGAAAGGCAGCTTGAATATTCCGACCGCGCCGGTAACCGCGTGTTGCTGCTGCGCGGGACCCGGCTTCCCGGCAAACAGGCCGATCACGTCGTCGTATTCGATGACATCACCCACCTGCTGGAAGCGCAGCGCCATGCCGCGTGGAGCGAAGTCGCGCGACGGCTTGCGCACGAAATCAAGAATCCGCTGATGCCGATCCAGCTGTCGGCCGAGCGCATGCAGCGCAAATTGACCGCCAAGCTCCAACCCGCCGATGCCGAAATGCTGGATCGCTCGACGCAAAACATCGTGACCCAGGTCGGTGCGCTGAAAAGCATGGTCGATGCGTTCAGCCAATATGCGCGCTCGCCCGGCCCGACCCTGCAGCCACTCGATCTGAACAAGCTGGTTCGCGATGTCCTCGTTTTATACGAAGCGCCAGGCTCGCCGATCAAGCTCGAACTGGCGCCCCACCTGCCGCAGATCAACGGCGATCCGAACCAATTGCGCCAGGTCATACACAATTTGCTGCAGAATGCGCAGGATGCAATGCTCGGTCAGCCGAAACCCGCGGTCACGGTGCGAACCGCCGCCGCCGAAAGCGCGGTCCAACTCAGCGTGATCGATAACGGCAGTGGATTTCCCGAACAGTTGCTGGCGCGAGTGTTCGAACCCTACGTAACGACGAAGCAGAAAGGCACCGGTCTCGGATTGGCGATCGTCAAACGCATCGTCGAAGAGCACGGCGGCGCTGTTTCGATCAGCAACCTCGAACCGCGCGGCGCCAGCGTAACGCTTTCGTTGCCGCTGGCGGTGCCGCTAGACGCGGCGAAAAAATCCGCGGTGCGCGCTTGATGCCGGCGGCAGGCACGCTTACAGGAGCACGATGAATCAGATTCTTGTCGTCGACGATGAAGTCGGCATACGCGAATTATTATCGGAAATCCTGCGCGACGAGGGGTATCTGGTCAAGCTCGCCGAAAACGCCGGGCAGGCGCGCAGCATGCGCAGTCAAAACCGTCCGGATCTGGTGCTGCTGGACATCTGGATGCCCGATACCGACGGCATCACCCTGCTGCGCGAATGGGCAAGCGGCGGGCTTTTGACCATGCCGGTCGTGATGATGTCGGGGCATGGCACCATCGATACCGCAGTCGAGGCGACGCGCATCGGCGCCTATGACTTCCTCGAAAAGCCGATCGGCTTGCAGAAGCTGCTCAGCACCGTAGGCCGCGCATTGCGCCGCGGCGAGCCGAAGATCGATCCGGCCTTGTCGTTGGGCAGTCTCGGGCGGGCACCGATTATCGCGGAATTGAAGCAGCGGCTCGAACAGGTGGCAAACCTGAAAACGCCATTGCTGCTGACCGCTGATCCGGGTTGCGAAGTCGAGTTGTGCGCGCGCTTCCTGCATAGAGGCAATACGCCATGGATCGCGCCCGATCACCTCGGCGT
>JBGTFJ010000329.1:0-2291 GCA_041747355.1 Burkholderiales bacterium | reverse complement strand
GCCGTGATTTTCAGGTAATACATCGGGATTTCGCGCTTTTCGACGAGCGCGCCAGTGCGCCAGCCGCGGCCATCGATGACCTGCTCGTTGGCAAGCACGGTTCGATCGACCGGGTCCCAGTTCATGACCCCGCTTTTCTTGTAAGCCAGACCTTTTTCGAGCATGCGCAGAAACAGCCACTGATTCCAGCGGTAATACTCGGGCTTGCAGGTGGCAAGTTCGCGCTCCCAGTCGATGGCGAGCCCGAGCGATTGCAGTTGCTTGCGCATGTAGTCGATATTGTCGTACGTCCACTTGGCCGGCGGCACGTTGTTGGCGATCGCCGCGTTTTCGGCCGGCAAACCGAACGCGTCCCAGCCCATCGGCTGCATCACGTTGTAGCCTCGCATGCGGTGATAGCGCGCCAATACGTCGCCGATCGTGTAATTGCGCACGTGGCCCATATGCAGCTTGCCAGACGGGTACGGGAACATCGAAAGGCAGTAATACTTGTTGGCACGTTCGCTGCCTTCGCGGGCGTTGAAAGCGCGGTTTTGCTGCCATTGCTGCTGCACCTGCCGTTCGATTTCGCTGGGTCGGTAATGCGCTTGCATGGAATGGCGGGGAGACGGGGGAAAGCGAAATTATACCCGTGAACCCTGGCCGCATATGACGCGGGAGGGAGGCTATGCGTTCACGCTTCTGGTGTAACATCGCCTCAAAGATTGTGGGAGAGCAACATGTCGGTCAAACATCCGGTCATTGCGGCAACGGGCTCGTCCGGCGCGGGCACGAGCTCGGTCAAAGACACGTTCGACCACATTTTCCGGCGCGAAAAGATCAACGCCGTGATCATCGAGGGCGATAGCTTCCATCGCTACAACCGCGAGGACATGGAGGCCGCGATCGAAAGATCCGAGATGCACGACAAGCGTTGCATCAGCCATTTCGGCCCGGAAGCGAACCTGTTCCAGGAGCTATCCGACGTGTTCGAGGAATACGGTCGCAGCGGAACCGGCAAGACCCGTCTGTATCTGCACAACGATGAAGAGGCCGTGCCGTGGGGGCAGCAGCCGGGAACCTTCACGCCGTGGGAGCCGATGCCGCGAAATTCCGACGTGCTGTTCTACGAAGGCCTGCACGGCGGTGCGAAGGATGGCGGCATTGACATCAGCCGTCACGTCGATCTCCTGATCGGCGTTGTGCCTATCGTCAATCTCGAATGGATACAGAAAATCCATCGCGATATGCTGATCCGCGGCTATTCGATCGAGGCCGTCACGCAAACCATCCTGCGACGCATGCACGACTATGTGCATTACATCACGCCGCAATTTTCGCGCACGCACATCAACTTCCAGCGCGTGCCGACGGTCGATACCTCGAATCCGTTCGTCGCGCGCGATATTCCAACGCTCGACGAAAGCTTCGTCGTGATCCGCTATCGCGATCCCAAAGGCGTCGATTTCCCTTATCTGCTGACCATGATCCACGATTCGTTCATGTCGCGGCCGAACTCGATCGTCGTGCCCGGCGGCAAGATGGGACTCGCCATGCAACTGATCCTGACGCCGCTGATCCGCAAGCTGCTCGAGAACAGAAATAAGGGCTAGGCGAGTTATAATACGTCGTTCCCGAGTAGGCGCATGCCGCCGCTTCAGATTCTTTTGTGTCAGATCCCCTACTTTCCGGCCTCAATCCCGAGCAGCTCGAAGCAGTTACCCTGCCCCACCAATCGGCGCTGATCCTGGCCGGCGCGGGTTCGGGCAAAACGCGCGTGCTGACGACGCGCATCGCCTGGCTGATCCAGACCGGACGCGCTCACCCGTTGAATCTGCTGGCGGTGACCTTCACCAACAAGGCGGCGCGCGAAATGCTCGCGCGCATCACGAGCATGCTGCCGATCAATCCGCGCGGCATGTGGATAGGCACGTTTCACGGCCTGTGCAATCGATTGCTGCGCGCCCATTGCCGCGATGCCGGCCTGCCGCAAAGTTTTCAGATTCTCGATTCGGCCGACCAGCTTTCCGCCGTCAAGCGCCTGATGAAGCGGCTCAACATCGACGACGAAAAATTCCCGGCTCGGCAATTGGTGTATTTCATCAACGGCAACAAGGATGCCGGATTGCGCGCGTCCAAAATCGAAGTGAGCGACGATATTTCACGCCGCATGGCCGAGTTTTACTCGGCCTACGACGAACAATGCAATCGCGAAGGCGTCGTCGATTTTGCCGAATTGCTGCTGCGCTCCTATGAGCTGCTTGCCAGCAACGCATCGCTGCGCGATCACTACCGCAACCGCTTCTCGCACA
>JBGTFJ010000328.1:0-5616 GCA_041747355.1 Burkholderiales bacterium | reverse complement strand
CGGCAGGTCGAGTCCCAGCCTCGGCGCTTCGACGAAGCCCACCACCTTGGCCACCAGTTGCTCGAATTCGACGTCACCGCCGACCAGATCGGCGTGTGGAAAACGGTCCTGCAGATCGCGCGCCAACGCATCGGGATTGTCGCCCAGCAGGATTGCGCATACGCCACGATCGCTTTGAGCGACGAGAATGGCGCTGAGCGAGCATTCGCCGATGGCGAAACGTATTTCCGTATTCGCGCCGCCGGCCCGATAGTTGGTCGGCGTCATGCCCAACACCTGATTCGATTTTTCGTAGAAGCGTCCACTCGAGTTGTAACCGGAGCCGTAGATCGCGTCGGTCACCGTGTTGCTGCTACCGAGTTCGGCTTTGACGCGCCTGGCGCGATGAGCTGCTGCATAGGCCTTGGGCGTCAAACCCGTGACGGCTTTGAACACGCGGTGCAGGTGGTAGGCGCTCAAGCCCGCTTGGTGCGCCAGTTCTTCCAAACTCGGCGCCTGTTCGGCCTTCTCGATGAGCCGGCACAGCCCGGCCACCTTCACCGCGTGCTGCTCTGCCAGCGGAGGCTGATCCGGCTTGCAGCGCTTGCATGGGCGAAAACCTGCGCGTTCGGCATCGGTGGCGGTCAGGTGGAACGCCACGTTTTCGGGCCGCGCCGGGCGTGCCGCGCAAGACGGACGGCAGTAAACGCCGGTTGTCTTGACCGAGTAGAAAAACCTGCCGTCCGCCTCTGGATCACGGGCGACCACGGCCGCCCAACGCGGATCGCTCACGGTCGCTGCCGCCAGCATTTCAGTCTTCGTAGACATGTTCATTTGATCCTCTCAACGATGTCGTGTTCGATGATTGAAGTTTAGCCATCGCTGCGAGACGCCGCACTCCGGGTCTTGCTTTTGAATCCTCGTGACTGATAGCGGAAACCCTGGCTGGCGAAACCTTGGGTTGGCGCAAATACATAGGCGAGACGATGGCCATCGCCGCGATTTGTTTCGGGGAAGGCGCGTGCAAAGCTCTTGAAAACTGACGAACGGTATGCTGCTACATAAAGATCTCGATTGCTCGAACGGTCTAAGCCACATTGATACGCTTAGGTTATCGTGCCGAGCTGTTAGAGCCGCCTGGGTGACTTGCTTTTTCTGAATCGAGCACTGACCTGATCTGAGAACGCTCGATTCGATAAGGCGATTCCCGCTTATTGCTAGGGATCGCGGGACCAGGCGTAGCCCCACTCTACGACGTACTCCTGAAGCTGCCGGGCGGAGCCCGTTATCGGACCGCTGGGGCGTGCAGATCGATCACCAAGAGCGACGTCTCTTTTTCCCCGGCAAACTGCGCAAGCTGGGTCGCTCTCGAGTGTAATAGAGATGCGATTGCGTCAGTTCCGGCGTTTCCGACCGAGAGCCAGACAACCTTCGGTGGCGGAGCGGCGATGTGCCGGAGTCGTTATCTTTGGAGACAATGACAAAGTCATTGGCTTTCGCATAATCCCAAAGCCAGGCATCGGCGGAACCGCGCCGCGAAATCAGTTCGATGTGGCTGCTCTCAGGAAACACAGGTGCGAGTAGCTCTACGAGCCTTGGGCTCAGATTCTCATCGAAAAGCAGCTTCACCCCGCGGATGAGGCCGCGAGCTTGCGTTCTCGGGCGGCGGCGAACTCCAATGCGGCGCGGATATCCTCACGTTTGAGGCTAGTGAAATCGTCCAGGATTTAATCTTCCGACATGCCTCCGGCAAGGTACTCAAGGATGTCGTATACCGTAACTCGGGTTCCGCGAATGCAGGGTTTGCCGCTGCGGACTGCCGGGTCGATCGTTATGCGGTCTAGGTAGCTCATGGCTTTATGGTATCACCGCTATATTATGGCCGCCCCAAGCTTAAGGTGGGCGACCCATTGCGCGGGCGTTCTTGGATTGCCGGCGTTGTGGAAGAGGTCATCGCGTCGCCCCTTTCGGCGCGAACGCTTGCGGTACAAAACCGGTAACGAACGCGGTGCCGGTGAGGACAACGAGCGTACCCGCCAGCGTGTGCCAACCCGGTTGTTCGCCGAGAAATAGCGTTCCCCACAGCACGCCGAACACCGGAATCAAAAAGGTCACGGTCAGCGCGGAGGTCGCGCCTATGGTGCGGATCAGCCTGAAATAGAGCAGATAGGCGACGCCGCTAGAGACGACGCCGAGCGCGGCTGCCGCCAGCCAGATACCCGGCGTTGCTTGTGGTAGCGGCGCGGATTGCACCAGCGGCAACAACGGCGCGGCCAGGAAGGCCAGCCCACATGCTGCCATGCGCCATCGCCAACGAAGGCGGCGGCTTGACAATCGTGCGGGTGTAGACGCTGCCGATGCCATAGCACAACGAGGCTGCCAGCGCAGCCGCCACCGCCAGCTTCGATTGCAAGGCGTGTTCGTCATAGCCGACCAGAATCGCGACGCCGCTTACCCCCGCCAGCAAACCAGTCAGCGTTCTGACAGACAATGACTCGCGCAGCCAGATGGCGGCGACGACCGCGGCAAAGACCGGCGCCATCGCGTTGATGATCGACATCAACGAGGCGCTCAGGCGAGTCGCCGCGAACGACAGCAGCAGAAATGGCAGCGCCGAATTGAACAAGCCCAATACCAGGTACACGCGCCAATGTCTGTGCGCGTCGAGCGGTTGCCGCCATGCGGCGGCTGCGAGCGCCAGAAACCCCGCCGCGAACAGGAGACGCAGTTCGGTCAGCAGTATCGGTCCGAGCGCCGGAGCGGCGATGCGCATGAACAGAAAGGATGCGCCCCAGATCGCAGCGAGCGCGAACAACTGGATCAGATTTGCCGGAGTCATCGAACAAATGGTGAAGTATTGTGGCCCGCGATTCTGCGGCTGCGCGAAAGCATCGGCCATCCGTTTCCTGCGGTCGCGCTCGCTCGCCGGCAAAGAAAAGGCCGGCTTTCGCCGGCCCTAGGTGCTCCAGCAGGGATTGCTCAGTAGGCTTGCAGCAGCTTTTGCAATTCGCCGTTCTGGTACATCTCGGTCAGGATATCCGAGCCGCCGATGAATTCGCCTTTCACGTAAAGCTGCGGAATGGTCGGCCAGTTAGCAAAGGTCTTGATGCCCTGACGGATATCCGGATTCGACAACACATCGACGGTGAACGGCGCGTCGACGCCGCAGGCGCGCAGAATCTTGATCGCGTTGGCCGAGAACCCGCACTGCGGGAACTGCGGCGAACCTTTCATGTACAACACGACCGGGTGATTCTCGATCTGGTTTTTGATGACATCTTGCACGTCCATGACTGCTCCTGAAAACTTGAAAAATTTTGAAAGCGGAAGGTTAGACCACCGGAAAGTCTGCTGCAACCGCAAGTGTACCGGGCTACCGCACATAAGTTACCTGCAGCTTCGACCGCCCGCGACGCGCCGAATTCCAGCGAGATCGCGGCGGCAAAGAATATCGGTGTAACCGCCCGCCTGCAATAACTCCCGGCATGCATCGGCCTGGTCATAGCCATGCTCTAACAGCAGCCAGCCGCCGGGCCCAAGGTGCTCATGCGCATGGGCAACGATATGGCGGATGCACAGCAAGCCGTCTTCGCCGCCAACCAGCGCCGAGCGCGGCTCGAAACGCACGTCGCCCTGATCGAGATGCGGGTCGTTAGCGGCGATGTAGGGCGGATTGGCGACGATCAGGTCGAAGCGTTGGTCGCCCAATTCGCTGAACCAGTCGCTTCGGACGAATGCGATCCTCCCTTCGCCCGGCTCTCCCTCGCGAGGAGGAAGGATTGGTTGGGGGGTTATCGTAAGCAGTCGCCGCAAGTTCCTCCTCGCCACGAGAAGCGCTCCTTCCGAGGAGTCCACCGCGAGGATATGCGCAAACCGACGATGCGCGGCCAGCGTAATAGCGATCGCGCCACTGCCCGTGCCGAGATCGAGCACGCTGCATCGTGCTTCACCCGGCATACGCGCCAGCCCCAACTCGACCAGCAGCTCGGTCTCCGGCCGCGGAATCAGAACGTCGGGCGTAACTTCGAAATTCAACCCGAAGAATTCCCGCTCGCCGACGAGATACGCGACCGGCTCTCCGTTCACGCGGCTGTCGAGCAGGTTTTCGAAGCGCGCCTGCTGCTCGGCGGTTAGCGCGCGTTCAGGATGCATGACAAGTTGAGCATGGCTTATATCCAAAACATGCTGCACAAGGAGGCGCACGTCGAGTGCTGCGACGCGCCTGTTCGAGCGCTTGAGAATATCCACGAGGGTTGAGTTCTCACGAATTGAACGCTCGGCCGGGTTCCCGCTCCCGGCTTCAGACGTACTGGGACAAGCTTGGCGCGTATGACACAAGTGTTCGAGCATCTCCTTTGCGCCTCAAGCCTCCTCACCCAACGCCGCCAACTGCTCGGCCTGATGTTCCGCCATCAGCGCATCGGCGAGTTCGTGGATATCGCCGTCCATCATCTGCTCGATTTTGTACAAAGTGAGATTGATGCGGTGATCGGTAACGCGGCCCTGCGGACAGTTGTAGGTGCGGATGCGCTCGGAGCGATCGCCGCTGCCGACCAGCGATTTGCGCGTCGCCGCCTGCTTCGCTGCCTGCTCGCGCATCTGCCTGTCCTTGATGCGCGCTGCCAGCACGGACATCGCCTGCGCCTTGTTCTTGTGCTGTGAGCGGCCGTCCTGGCATTCGACAACGATATTGGTCGGCAGATGGGTGATGCGCACCGCCGAATCGGTCTTGTTGATGTGCTGGCCGCCGGCGCCCGAGGCGCGATACGTGTCGATTCTGAGATCGCCCGGATTCAGCACGACGTCGCTGACGGCATCGACTTCCGGCATCACGGCGAGCGTGCACGCCGAAGTGTGGATGCGGCCCTGCGTCTCGGTTTCCGGCACGCGCTGCACGCGATGGCCGCCTGATTCGAACTTGAGCTTCGAATACGCGCCCTGACCGATGATCTTGGCGATGATTTCCTTGTAACCGCCCATTTCGCCCGGGCTCTCGTTGATGACTTCGACCTGCCACTTGTTGCGCTCGGCATAGCGCGCGTACATGCGAAACAAGTCGCCGGCGAACAGCGCCGATTCGTCGCCGCCGGTGCCGGCGCGGATTTCGATGAAGATATTGCGCTCGTCGTTGGGGTCTTTCGGCAGCAGGCGCTTTTGCAGCTCGATTTCGATCTGTTCGAGCCTGGCCTTCCCGTCGCGGATTTCGCTTTCGGCAAATTCGTGCATCTCCGGGTCCGCCGCCATCTCGTTGGCCGCGGCCATATCGCGTTCGGTTTGCTGATACGCCTGATAAAGCTCGACGACCGGCGCGATTTCTGCGTGCTCGCGCGTGTATTTGCGGTAATTGTCCATGTCGGATGTGGCGTCCTCAGCGCTCAGCACGCGATCGAGTTCCGCCAGGCGCGTGTTCAATTGCGCCAGCTTCGCTGCGATGCTTTTTTTCATTCCGGCTTGATCCGATACAGGCGCTGCAGCAGAAGCATCATTTCCTCGCGATCTTCGGGATGCGCTTCGTTCAACGTCTGACTCGGGGTATGCAGGAGTTTGTTCGTCAGCGCGCGGCTCAGGCGTTCCATGACTTGTTGCGGATCGGCGCCGCTGGCCAGAGCGCGCAGCGCGCGTTCGAGCTCGGCCTCG
>JBGTFJ010000327.1:0-3491 GCA_041747355.1 Burkholderiales bacterium | reverse complement strand
GCGGCGCGCAGCGCGCCCGCGCACTTTTCGCTTTTGGCGAGCTGGCTGCCGAGTCTCTGAAAGGCTTTCAGATAGGTGTATTCGAAGGTCGGCGTGTAATAGAAGTAATCGGCATCCTCGACATGGCTCGCCTTGAACGTTTCGAGCAATTCGCCCTCGGAGGTGTAGCATTCCGCGATCACATCGACGTAAAAACTGCCGAGCAGGGGATTCATCACGCCGAAGCCGCGTATTTTCACCGCTCGGTCGGCTTGTGGCATCAGTTCCCGTAACGCGACCTTGGCGAAGTATTGCGAGAACGCGCGCAAAACGGTCCGCTCGATCAGTTCGCCCTCAGGAAACCAAAACGTGTAGTAGCGGTACGCAAAGTGCGTCGATTTTTCCGCGATGTCCGGCGGGATGTAAATGGCGATGCTGGCCGGCAGGGGCGAGTCGGGCAGCACGATCGGCTCGGCCTGCCGCGGCGGTTGAAACAACGACTGGCCGGCGCAGCCCGCCAACGCCGAAATCGCAACAAGCGACGCGAGGAATTTTTTCATAACGCTTTGACGGATTTTAACGCGTTGCGTTTCAGGCGGCGACCTGGTTCGGTCCACTCAGATCAGCAAAGATCAACAAAAAGCCCCGCATCGCGGGGCTTTTTAATCTCGAAGCGGAAGGACTACACCGGCATCGCAGCGCGCCTGTTCGTGGCGCTGTCTTCCCGCTGGTTCGCGTTTTCCGCACTCTGGCGCGCTGGCGTAACCGGCAAACGCTTGCCCGCTTGCTCCAGCTCTTCCTTCCGTTTCATCAACTTCTCGACCAGCGGCAACTGGTCGGACGGTTCGTGACGCATAGCGGAACTCCTCAAGGTTAGCAATTCGTCTGCTTGTCTATCCTTCGTTCCTTCCTGGTCCATTTGATTATCTCCCTATAGTACGCCGGGATTTTCGACATTTCAATCGCGAAATTTCAAGCAAAACGGACCGATTTCGACGTCAGAATTTCGCGATGTCAGGGCCTGACTAAAAACGCGTCGCGCGCGGCTACGCCGATATTCGAATGGTCGGTGAAAAATCCGTCTATGCCGGCTTCGAGAAATAGCCGGATCTCGGCTTGCGCATCGCCGAACACATTAGGCTCGCTGCCGTTCTGCAGATTCAGCGGCAGGAAGCTATTTTCGGCCCGGAACGTATACGGATGCACCATGAGGCCGGCCGCATGCGCGTCGGCGACGAACGACGTCTGATTGCGCAATTCGAGTTTGCCATTGGCATCGCGCGGAATGACGTAGCTCTTCTCGGGCCCGACGCCGCCGGCGTAGCTGGCGATTTCGGTCAAGCCAGCGCGCGTCGCCATTTTCGCATAGGTCAGGTCGCCGCCGGCCGCTTCGACGTCATACGGCTTGCTGGTGGCGGAACCGAACAACTGCACCAGCGGCAGGCTCGTCCTTTGCCGCAATTCCTTGAGGTTGGCGGTCTCGAAAGACTGGATAAAGACTCGCGCTCGCGGTCCTTTATAGCCGTTGCTGTGGAGGATGTGCAGCAGCGGTGCCTCCATCGACAGCCCGAGGCCATCGAAATATGTCGGGTGCTTGGTTTCCGGATAGATGCCGATGCGCCGCTTTTGCGCGCGCTGCATGCTTTTCACGAGGTCGATCACTTCCTGCAAGGTCGGGATTTCGAACTGGCCGTCAAAGCGCGCATTGGCGGGACGCACTTCCGGGATGCGTTCGATGGCACGCAACTGTTTGATTTCCCGCAAGGTGAAGTCTTCGCTGAACCATCCTGTGATGCTGACGCCGTCGACGATCTTGGTGGTTTTGCGCGCGCCGAATTCCGGACGGCGGGCGACGTCGGTAGTCAGATCAAGGACGTTGTCATGGCGCGCGACCAGTTCGCCGTCTTTGGTCATGACGAGATCGGGTTCGATGAAATCAGCGCCCTGCAGGATGGCGATGCTGTAAGCAGCAAGCGTATGCTCGGGCACGTAGCCGGAAGCGCCGCGATGGCCGATCACGATCGGCGCTGGCTTCGATGTATCGGAATAAGCAGACGCCTCGTTCTCGGCGCGCGCGTTTTCGATCGGGCTCAAGTTGTGTATTGCTGTCAGCACAAAGCTCGTCAGCATCAGCGCCACAAAAACGACAATGCCTGGAACGGATTTCGCCATCGTAAGCTCCCCGGTTTACTGGACTTCGCGTCCATGCCCGGGGAGCTTAGCCTGCGTCCGTTACCGCTTCATGGCGTTGCTGTTGCCTGAGAGTGACACGCTGCGCGTTTGTCGCCCCGGTCGGAAATAGGCGCTATTGTCGTAATAACACTCGTGCGTGTTTTCGTCGGTCCAGCCCGGAATGCCGAGCAACGGCAGCGGCGAGAACGCGCGCGTGTCCAATGCCCCGCTGGAAAAATAGTCAGCCAGCTTGTCATCCAGCACAGCACGTTGTGCATGCATCGCCCGCGCCATGAAATCGCGGGCGACGTCGAGGACAACAGCGTGCCCGGTCATGCCGGGATACGGCGCAAGCGCTTTTTCGTACAACGCGTGGCCGAACACAAAAAACCGCACCTCGGTTATCGTTTCCGCGCGTCGCATCCAGAACAATTCCTTCCAGCGGAATTCGCGCAGCAAATACGCGAGTTCGCGATTCGCGCAGGCGACGATGACACCGGATTCGTCGAACAGGGTGAGCGCATCGCGAACCGGGCCGCGGTTGCTCGAATCGTGCGCGGCGCGCAATTCAGCATGATGGCGCGCATTGAGGACCGCCTTGGTTTCAGGAAAGGCCAGCCAGACCAGCGCATTGAACAGGTCGTGCCAATTTTCCGTGCGCGTCTGCACTTCGCCGTGCGCGAAAATGCGCGCTTCATAGGGCTGGGCGTGGTCTGCATCCGGCGCGACAAACCGCAGCCGCTTACCGGACCGAACCGAGATCGCGCGCCGCGCTGCCCATTCGGATAGCTGCTCAATGTGTGGCCAGCGACCACGGGGGAGCAAACAGGCAAATTCCGCAAGCGGCGCAAACATCGGCGCGCCGGTCACACAATCCGGCAGCCATGCCGGCATCCTGCCTGCTATTTGAGCAACTGGCATTCGAGTTCGTGCAACCTGTCTTCGAGTTCGCGGATGCGTTCGAGGTAGGTCAGCGCGAGCGCAACACCTTGCGTGTTGAGTTCGAAATCGTTGCGCAAGCGCAGCGCCGTGCGCGCCTGGCTTATGCAGCGCGAACTGAATACCCAGCCGACGCGATCGCGACTCGATTGTTCGAACACGCCGATTTCGACGAGCTCGGTGATCTCGGTCTTGCTCAGCCCTGAAGCGCGCTGCAGCTCGACGAGCGTAATGCACGATCTTTCATCGAGCAGCAGACCCTCCGTGCTATCGCGATCCTTTTTGCCTCGCTCCTTTTCGCTTGCTGTCCGGTCTGCCATGCAGATGTTCTCCGAATGATGTCAACGGCCGCCGAGCCGGGTTAGCCGTCGAAATGTGCGCGTGGATCGAACGACGACGCC
>JBGTFJ010000326.1:0-6735 GCA_041747355.1 Burkholderiales bacterium | reverse complement strand
AGTTGAACGCGGCAAAAGCGCCGACCGCCATGAACCCGGCGGTGCCCAGCGACAACTGGCCGGCGTACCCGGTAAGAATATTCAGCCCCAATGCCGCCAGTGCGAGAATCAGGAACTGAATCAGAATTGCGCTGAACCAGTAATCATTACCGATGAACGGAACGACCAGGAATGCGAATACCAGCAGGCCGCCCATCGCGATCCGGTCCTGGCGGATCGGAAAGATCTGCAGGTCGGCAGTGTAGGTGGTTTTGAACTGGCCGGTTTCGCGGTACAGCATGTAACGAGTTAGTAGTTAGAAGTTGAGTTAGTGAATCAAACCCTGTCAATATGTTTTTCCCCAAACAAGCCCTCCGGCCGCACCATCAGGAACAGTAGCGCAAGCATATAGGGTAGCCAGTTCTCGATACCGCTGCCGATGATGGGCCCGAGATAGACCTCGGCGAGCTTTTCCGAGGCGCCGACGATCAGGCCGCCGACAATCGCGCCCGGAACCGAAGTGAAGCCGCCGAGTATCAAAACCGGCAATGCTTTCAGGGTAATCAGGGTCAGTGCGAACTGCACGCCAAGACGCGAACCCCAAAGCAGCCCGGCGACCAGCGCGACGAAGCCAGCGACGGCCCAGACGATGGCCCAGATATGCTGCAGCGGAATGCCGACTGCAAGCGCCGCCTGGTGATCGTCCGCGACTGCGCGCAGGGCACGGCCGATTCGTGTGTACTGGAAGAACAGCGCGAGAACGGTGACGAGAATCCCTGCGGTGGCGGCGGCGAACAGATCGAATTGACTGATGAAGATGCCCGCGACTTCAAATGGCTTGTCCTCGATACCGAGATTGAGCCCGTGCACCTGCGCATCCCACACGCCTTGCGCGAGGCCCTCGATGAAGAACGTGAGCCCGATGGTCGCCATGAACAGCGTAATCGGCGGCTGGTTGACGAGCGGACGCAACACTACACGCTCGATCGCAATGCCGAGCGCGACCATGATCGCAAGTGTAATAACGAGTGCGAGCGCCATGTGCAGGCCGCGCTCGGTCAGGCTCACGAAGGTCAGCGCCGCGAAGAACACCATCGCGCCCTGCGCGAAGTTGAATACCCCGGACGCCTTATAGATCAGCACGAAGCCCAGCGCGACCAGCGAATACATGATCCCGGCGAGCAGACCGCCGATCAGCACTTCGAGGAAGAATTGCCAGTTCACGGTCGGGTGAACAACGAACAGCGAATAGCGAAGGAGACGAAAAGGGATTCCCCATTTCCGCGAAACTCGTCCCGGCATGCTTCAACCCGGGAGCGGGAATCCAGCGGCTGCCAATATCCTTGATAGGAGACTCGCGCCTGCGGCGCGGTCCGATTTTCAGAAATCTTTTCCCTGTCCACTGGTTTTTCTGTCTACCTTTCTCGATCGCTGATCCCGATTGCGTCAGTGCGCCACGCCGAGATACGCATCAATTACCCGCTTGTCGTTCCTAACCTCGTGGGGCGTGCCGTCGCCGATCTTGCGGCCGTAGTCGAGCACGACGACGCGATCGGAAATATCCATGACGACAGCCATGTCGTGTTCGATCAGCACGATGGTGGTGCCGAACTCATCGTTCACGTCGAGCACGAAGCGGCACATGTCCTGTTTCTCTTCGACGTTCATTCCGGCCATGGGCTCGTCGAGCAGCAGTAAATCGGGCTCGGCGGCGAGCGCGCGGCCGAGTTCGACGCGTTTCTGCAAACCGTACGGCAGGCGGCCGACCGGTGTCCTGCGTATCGCTTCGATCTGCAGAAAATCGATGATTTCCTCGACGCGTTCGCGTTGCGCGATCTCTTCCCGACGCGCGCGCCCGAGGTAAAGCGCTTGCGCGACAAAGCCCGTGCGTATCTTCAGATTGCGCCCGGTCATTATGTTGTCCAGCACGCTCATGCCTTTGAACAGCGCGATATTCTGGAACGTGCGCGCTATGCCCTGCTTTGCGGCTTCGTGCGGCCGCATCTGCTTGCGCGCGCGGCCGCGAAAAGTGATGGTTCCGGCTTGCGGATGATAGACGCCGTTGATCACGTTCAGCATCGAGCTTTTGCCGGCGCCGTTCGGGCCGATGATCGCGCGGATTTCGTGCTCGCGCACATCGAAGCTGACGTCGGAGAGCGCTTTGACGCCGCCGAACGAAAGCGAAATATTGGCCAGCTCGAGCAGGGTTCCGCCGATGGCGCGCGCGGCCATCAGCTCGCTTTCTGCAACGACTCGAACACCCGCGCTTCGCGGATTTTTACGTCGGCCTCGACCGTGCCCGTGCGCCCGTCCTCGAATTTCACCTGAGCATTTACCCGGCAGCTCGGTTGCTCCGAGTAAAGCGCAGCGATCAATTCAGCATACTTGCCGGCGATTGCGCCGCGGCGGACTTTGCGCGTGCGCGTGAGTTCGCCGTCGTCGGCGTCGAGCTCTTTGTGCAGGATCAGGAAGCGGCGGATCTGCGAATTTCGCAGACTCGCATCCTGAGCCAGATCGAGGTTTACTTTTTCCACGTAGTCGCGGATCAGATCGTAAACCGGGGCTTGCGAAGCAAGATCGGTATAGCCGGTATAGGGCATGTTGCGCCGCTCGGCCCAGTCGCCGACGGCGCCGATGTCGATGTTGATGAAAGCCGCGCAATGATCGCGCCGATCGCCGAATGCGACCGCTTCCTTGATGTAAGACGAAAACTTGAGTTTGTTCTCGATATATTTCGGCGCAAACAGCGTCCCGTCGTTCATACGCCCGACATCTTTGGCGCGATCGATGATCTTCAGATGACCGTCGCTATCGAACACGCCGGCGTCTCCGGTCATAAAGTAGCCGTCGGCATCGATCGCTTCCGCGGTCGCGTCCGGATTTTTGTAATACTCCTTCAGCAAACTCACTCCTTTGACCAGCACTTCGCCGTTCTCCACGACCTTGACATGCATGCCGGGCGCGGCGAGCCCGACAGAATCGAATTTCACCTGATCATCCGGCTGCAAACACACGTAAGCGCAAGTCTCGGTCTGGCCGTAGAACTGCTTCAGGTTGATACCGATCGAGCGATAGAAGCGGAACAGATCCGGTCCTATCGCTTCGCCCGCAGTGTAGGCAACACGGATGCGGCTCATGCCGAGCACGTCGCGCAGCGGCCCGTAGACGAGCACATTGCCAAGCGCATACAACACGCGGTCAAGCAGCGAAACGCTCCGTTTGCCGAGTATTTGCACACCGCTTCGATTCGCGACATCCATGAACCAGCGGAACATCTTGCGCTTGGGCCAGCTCGCGTCTCCCATGCGTATCATGACTGTAGTCAGCAGGTTTTCGTAGACGCGCGGCGGCGCAAAGTAATACGTAGGGCCGATCTCGCGCAGGTCGGTCATCACCGTATCCGAGGATTCCGGACAATTCACGGTGAAACCACCGGCCATCGCCTGCGCGTAGGAAAACAGAAAGTCGCCCACCCAGGCCATCGGGAGATAAGACAATATGGCGTCGCCCGGTCCGAGCTTTTCGAACTTACAGCCGCAAGCTCCCGCGCCCATCATGCTCGCATGCGTATGGCATACGCCTTTCGGATGTCCCGTGGTGCCCGAGGTGTAAAGGATGACGGCCCTGTCGGCGCCTTTGCCCACGCGTACGCTGTCGGCAAAAAAATCCGGATGCGCAGCGTGATGCTCCCGGCCGCGCGCCTGCACGTCGGTGTACGCGTGCAGGAATGGCTGCCCGTAATGGCGCAGCCCGCGCGGATCGTCGTAAACGATCGCGCTCAGGCGCGGTGCGCGCGCCTTGATTTCGAGCAGCTTGTCGACCTGCTCCTGGTCTTCGACGATCGCAAAACCGATCTCAGCATTCTCGAACACAAAGGCCAGTTCGTCGGCCGGAGCGTCCTGGTAGAGCGGCACCGGCACCCCGCCCAGCGCCTGCGCTGCGCTCATCGCCCAATACAAGCGCGGCCGGTTGTCGCCGATGATTGCGAGATTGTCGCCGCTCTTGAATCCCATTGCCGCGAGCCCGCAAGCGAGTGCATTCACTTCGTCGCGCACCTGCGCCCAGGTCCACGATTGCCAGATGCCGAGGTCTTTTTCGCGAATCGCCGTGCGCTCGCCCATGTTTTGCGCATGCGCAAGCAGCAGCTTCGGAAACGTGTCGCACTCAGCGTCCGTTCGCGTTAGCTGCACCGGCGGTCCCTGTTCTCTTGTGTCCTTCCGAGCTAATGTCCCCGGAAACGTGCCGGCCGCTTCTCCACAAATGCCGTCATGCCTTCTTTCTGATCGGCGGTTGAGAAGCACAGCGCGAACAACTGACTTTCGAGCAGGCAAGCGTTTTCCAGATCCATATCCTGGCCGCGCTGCAGAGCCTGCTTCGTCAGGCGAACTCCGACCGGTCCTTTGTCGGCAACGGTGCGCGCAAGCGCCAGACCTTGCTCGAGCAGGCGGTCCTTCGGATAAACGTGGTTGGCTAAACCGATTTGCACGGCCTCGTCGGCGCGCACCTGACGCCCGGTTACCAGCAGTTCCATGGCGCGCCCGCGGCCGATCAGGCGCGTCAGTCGCTGCGTGGCGCCCCAGCCGGCCATGATGCCGAGGTTGACCTCCGGTTGCCCGAAGACCGCGGTATCCGCGGCGAGTATGAAATCGCAGCTCAACGCGAACTCGCAGCCGCCGCCCAGGCAATAGCCGTTGACCAGCGCGATCGCGGGTACGCTCAGAGATTCGAGTTTGCGGAAAACGTGCAGCGCCAGTTCAGAAAGCGCTTTGGCTTGCAGCGGTGTGAAATCGCGCATTGCGCGGACGTCGGCGCCGGCAACGAAGGCCATGTCTCCGGCGCCCGTGACGAGCAAGACGCGGGCGGCCGCTTCCTGGTCGATCTCGTCAAGCGCCGCGCCGATCTCGGCCAGGGTTTCGGAGTTCAGCGCGTTCAGCGCCTGCGGCCGATTGACCGTCAACAGATAAATTCCCGGCTCTTTCTGCTCCAGAAGGATCTGTTTGTAGGACATAGCGTCAAGTTGGTGGGTGCCTGTTAAAGTGTACTCGAACTCACTTCACGCTGGTCGCTCACGTGTTGCCCAACGCGAAATGATGGCATGAAGCGCATCCAGGCCATCGGTGAGCGCCGCAGGACCGGGCTGCAGGATGAGGGGCGACTTGATTTCGTGTATTTCGCCGGCTTGCACTGCGGGAATCGCGTCCCAGTGAGGTCTGGCAGCGACGCGTTCAGGGCGAAATTTCTTGCCGCACCATGAGCCAAGGATGATATCGGGTTGGCTGCGCACGACATCAGTGGGATCTGCGACGATCCGGTCTTTTCCTAGACTGCACGCGGCGCGCTCGGGAAAGACATCGTCGCCGCCGGCAATGCCGATCAGTTCGCTGACCCAGCGGATGCCGCTGATCTGCGGTTCGTCCCATTCTTCGAAGTACACCCGCGGCCGCCGCGGTAAAGCGGCCGCCGCTGCGGCCACCCGTTCGATGTGCGACTCAAGCTCGCACGCATAGCGCTCGGCCTTCGGCCACGCGCCGACCATGGCGCCGAGCCGCCTTACGTAAGCGATGATGCCTTCGACCGAACGGTGATTGCTGATCCAGACCTCGACGCCGCGTTTGATCAGCGCCTGCGCGATGTCGGCCTGAATATCGGAAAAGCCGATCGCAAGATCGGGCTCGAGCTTCAGAATTTCGTCGATTTTGGCGCTGATGAAAGCCGAAACCTTCGGCTTTTCCTTGCGGGCGCGGTAAGGCCGCACGGTGAAGCCCGAAATGCCGGCGATGCGATGCTCCTCGCCGATCGCGTACAGCACCTCGGTTGGCTCTTCGGTCAGGCAGACGATGCGTTTCGGATAGGGATCGGCCATGTTCACACGTGTTCGTGCGCTTCGCTCATTCCAGGCGAATGGCGGCGATTCTCGGCATCTTTTCTGCAGCGACACGCACCTCAGGACACTAGTGACTCGCTTGAATTGCCTCCGCCAGACAATTGGGGCACAGGCAAGCCCTGATCGCGCCCAGTGGCGGGCTGATGTGAGGCAGACTCGTGCACCAGCATTGAACTCCCGGCGTTTCCGCGTCGCAGCCGAACTCGGCATCGCATTGTCCGCAGCGCTTTGTTTGCGAGATACTTCGAGTCTCCTCGCCGCGGGGCGCAACGTCCGGATTGTAACGGTCGCGGCGCGCCGGCAACGCGCGTCGAATCGCCCATTTCTCCTGATCCGAGTAGCTTACCCAGCCGGTAATTTCCTCGATCGTCCGGTAGCACCCAAGACATACTTTGGCGACCGGATCCAGAACGCAAACCTTGATGCACGGCGATTCGGGTGGCGGCGGCTCGTTCACTGATTCGATGCAGCGGAGTTAATCCTACGCTGACACCCAGATTGAAGAATTGCGGAAACGGCTTAAAACGCGGAAAAATACCAAAGCCTAAATGTACTGTAACAGATTGAATCAATTGGTGCTGTTGAGAGGAGTCGAACCTCCGACCTACTGATTACGAATCGGGCACAAGACGGGTTTTTGCCGTTTCACGTCGTTTCAACATTTCCCCTTTATAGCATTGTAAACCGCTGTAGCACAAGCTATAGTTACATCACGGCGGTTCAAGGCGTTTCATCCGCTGCAAGGGCAAAAGTGCTAGCCAAACGCTAGCCAGCAGTAGGACAAGCGCATAAGGGGCGCATCGTGAAATTCACCGACCGCAGCATTCAAAACCTGAAACTCAAGGCCGCGCGCTACATCGTCTGGAAAGATC
>JBGTFJ010000325.1:0-2211 GCA_041747355.1 Burkholderiales bacterium | reverse complement strand
GATCGTCGAGATCAGCGAGAAATAGAAGACGATGCGCCATTCCGGTTCGCCCAGTTCGCCGAGCTGACGGACGTTCAGATACGCGATGCTCGCCAGGAAGCCCGAAGCAAGACCAAACAGACCGCCGCTCAGGAGTTCGCGATCGATCGCCGGACGCAACAGCATGCCGACGCCAAGAAAGCCGGCGACAATGGCGGCGAGCAGCGGCCACTGCGGCCGCTCGCGCATGATGACGACCGTAAACAGCGCGAGGAACAAAGGCGACGTGTAATTCAGCGTAACCGCGCTGGCGAGCGGTAGCAGGCTGATCGCGTGAAAGTACAGCATCAACGACAGAAAACCGGACAGGCCGCGCAGCGCGTGCGTTTTCCGGTGCGGCGTCGCGGCCGGCAGTCCGCCAGCGCGCATCAAGCCGTAAATCAGGATCAGGCTCACGAACGAGCGGTAGAACACCAGCTCCGCGCTGGAAAAATGCGCCGAGCCGAGTTTAACGAACACGCCCATGACCGCAAAGAGCAAGCCGGCGACCAGCATCCACAATGCGCCCATCGGCAGATGAAAAAGAGTTGAAAACAAAAGGCGGGTCGTTCAACCCGCCTTTGCTGATCGACGAGACCGGTTACGGCGCTTTGACGTCCTGGCCAAGCTGGCGCTGCAGAAATTCGTGGAAATGCTGCAGTCCGTCTTCCATCGGTGACTGGTACGGCCCGGCCTCCGAGTGGCCCTGCTGATACAGCGCGCGCCGGCCCTCGGTCATCAGCTGGCAGATTTCGTCGTCTTCGCGCGCGGTTTCGTGATAGGCGATGCGTTCCGCTTCGACGTACTCGCGCTCGAATAGCGCGATCTCTTCCGGAAAATAGAATTCGACGATATTCGTGCAAGCCTCCGGTCCGCGCGGAATCAGCGTACTGACCACCAGCACGTGCGGATACCATTCGATCATCACGTTCGGATAATAAATCATCCATATCGCGCCGTACTTCGGCATGGCGCCGTCGCTGTAGCGCAGCACCTGCTCGTGCCATTTGCCGTAATGCGGCGTGCCCGGCTTGGCCAGATCCTGATTGACGCCCACCGTCTGCACGCTGAAGCGGTCGCCGAGTTGCCAGTTCAGATCATCGCAATCGACGAAGCCGCCGAGCCCGGGATGATAGGGGATGACGTGATAATCCTCGAGATAAACCTCGACGAAGGTTTTCCAGTTGAACGGGTATTCGTCGATCTCGACGCGGTCGAAGCGGTAGCCGGCGAAATCGATTTCGCTCATCACGCCGACATCGGCCAGATCGCGCGCGACATCGCGTTCGCCTTCGAACAGCAGGCCATTCCAGCGCGCGAGCCCGGTCTTGCCCAGATCGAGGCATGGGTTGGCCGGAAAATGCGGCGCACCGAGCAGTTTGCCCTGCCTGTCGTAAGTCCAGCGGTGCAGCGGGCAGACGATATTCGCGGCGTTGCCGCGCCCTTTGCGCAGGATCGACTGGCGGTGGCGGCAGACGTTGCTGATCAGTTCGATGCCGTTGTCATTACGGACGAGTGCTTTCGCGTGCCCCATCCATTCCAGCGTGTGATAGTCGCCGATCTCGGGCGTCATCAGTTCGTGGCCGACGTAGCGTGGCCCGCTCGCGAACAGCAGGCGCGCCTCCGCCACGGCAACCGCCTGATCGAAATACCATCCAACCGGCAATTGCGTTTGGGCGGCGGCAAGCGCTGTCTCGGTGACAAAATTGGACATGCAGACCTCCAGTCAAAAAGGAAATCCGGCTCAAAAGGACTGCTCGGGTATGGGGTGAATCAAGACCGGGTATTTTTTCGGAAATTCCCGCACTGCGCAATAAGAACTTCGCCGACATCGCGTCCGCGTCCGATTTCTGTCGCGCCGTTTGACCGCAAAGCGGCGATTGCGCTATGGTACGCCTTCTTAAAAGCGGCCTTCTTCCACACTGGCCCGAATGAGCAAATCCCCAAACAAAACCATGACCTTCGAGACCGCGCTGGCCGAGCTCGAAACAATAGTCGCGAGCATGGAGGCCGGGCAGTTGCCGCTCGAGCAATCGCTGGCCGCCTATAAACGCGGCGCCGAGCTTTTGCAATATTGTCAGGGCGCGTTGCAGCAGGTGCAGCAGCAAGTGAAGGTACTGGAGGCCGACACCCTCAAAGACTTGTCGGGTGTGCATCATCCAGAATGATTTTCAGCGGTGGACGGCGGACAAA
>JBGTFJ010000324.1:0-6760 GCA_041747355.1 Burkholderiales bacterium | reverse complement strand
CGAGCTTCGGAAACATCGGCCAGGAGCCGACCGTCTTCAGGCTAAGCCCTTTGAAATCGTCGAATGTCATAGCGCTTTATCCTTGGTCCGCTGCGCCGCCAGTTTGGGCGCTGTCGATTCTGTGGTCGGCGCCTCGCGTGTAGTTTTCAGGTTCAAGCTAAATTCGGAATGACGCGTCGTGCCTTGCTGTGCCGCCTTGATTTCGACTAGCGCGGGCAGTTCCAGCCATGGGCTCGAATCGAGATTGCGCATCAGGGTCGAAACGCGAGCGTTCGATTGCGCGTAGCCGCTCAGGCTCAGGCTGTTGCCGGCTTGCTTGAGGCCTTTCAGATAGACGCCATCAGGCAATTGACGCGCCATCTGGTCGAGCACGTGGACAGTTTCAGCGCGATCGCCCTGTAGCGTTTCAACGACTGCTTTGCGGCCAAGCAGCGCCTGGGTCAATTCCTTGATCTTGCGAATTTCCTCAATTTGTTTATCGAGCGTGGCAATCTCTGTTTCGAGGTAGTTATTGCGGCTCATCTGATTTTCGATGCGGCCACTGTTAACGCCATGCACGGCAAACCAGATGGCAACGCCGAGGAATGCGGTGGCGCCGGCGAATACGTAAAATTCGCGCTGCTTAGCAGCACGCTTGATTTCGCGATGCGGCAACAGGTTGATGCGTATCATGAGTCAAACCTCCGCATGGCGAGCCCGCACGCGACTACCAGCGAGGGCGCATCACTGGCCAGATGGCGCGGCCTGATCTTCGAGGACAAGGCCATGTTGGCGAACGGATTGGCGATTCCAGTCGTGATTTGAGTGTGTTCGGCGACCAGCACATCGAGCCCGGGAATCGCCGCGCAGCCGCCAGCCAGGAACAGATGATGAACCTGGCTGAACTGCGTCGAGGTGAAGAAGAACTGCAGTGCCCGCGCAACTTCTGTCGCAACACTTTCCATGAAAGGACGCAACACATCGGACTCATAATTCTGGGGCAGGCCGCCGTTTCGCTTCGCTGCTTCGGCCTCATCGGCCGACAACCCAAAATGCTGCCGAATGTCATGCGTCAGCGCGTTGCCGCCAAAAGGCTGTTCTCGCAAGTAAACCGACTGCCGGTTACGGATTACATTGATCGTGGTCATGGCAGCCCCGATATCGACTACCGCGATCAGTTGATCTTTGCCCTGGTTCGGAAGATGAACATCGATTAATTCGAATGCGGTTTGGGTCGCGAACTGCTCGACGTCCATCACCACCGCTTTCAGTCCAGCGCCCTCGACTGCGGCAATGCGGTCCTCGACTTTTTCTTTTCGCGAGGCGGCGATCAGCACTTCGACGTCTTCATTACTGCCTGCCAGCGGTCCGAGCACCTGAAAATCCAGATTGACCTCGTCGAGCGGGAACGGGATGTGTTGATTTGCCTCGGTTTCGACCTGCATTTCCATTTCGTCCTCGCGTAGCCCGGCGGGAACGATGATCTTTTTCGTGATCACAGCGGTCGAAGGCAAGGCGAGGGCAAGATTCTTTACGCGGGCGCCCATGCGCTTCCAGCCGCGCTTGAGCGCTTCGGTAACGGCTTCGAGATTTGCGATATTGCCGTCTACCACAGCGTCGGCGGGCAGCGGCTCGATGGCATAGCGCTCGATCCGGTACAGTTTGCCTACGCTGGTTAGTTCGACGATCTTTACAGACGACGAACTGATATCAGCACCCAACAGAATTTCGGATTGGCTCGAGAGCAAGCTATCCAGCAACGCAAACCTGAATTTTAATTTGTCTTTTATCATAATATGTTATGTCGTTATTACACATATTGACATTAAAGTATATTCACAAGATTCAGTAATGTAAAGCTTTTGTGTATACTTCAACTGTGCAATTGCGATCCAGCCTCCATCGCTTAGCGCAAGCTTTATGCCCACTGCTTTAGAGCTTCGGCGCGAGAACTGTCTGAGGAGAGTCGTTGGCAGGGCCAGCGCTGGCGCGAATTCACACAGCAGGATGCGGCATTTTGTGACGGACTAAGGCAGCGGTCAGTGGCAGTTCGAGTGCGCCGCGAACCGAACCTGCGCGCTTATGCAGCCACCCTTTTACAACCGCGGCGACAACGGTGCGTATAATAAATTTCGAGTCGGCCGCCGCACTCAATCTGTTATGGGAATCAGCAATGCCGCGTTGGTTAACTTACCCGTTATTTTTCCTGCTTGGATTCGGTTTGCTGGGTAGCATCCTGCTTGGCTTTGGAGCCCTCATCGCTTATGCGAGCCTGCCGTCGCTCGAGGCGCTGACCGATTACCAGCCTAAAGTTCCGCTGCGGATTTACGACGCATCAAGCGAATTGATCGGCGAGTTCGGGGAAGAACGACGCGCGCTGGTCCAGATCAAGGACGTGCCGCTTGCGATGCGGCAGGCGATTATTGCCGCTGAGGATGAGCGGTTTTACGAGCACAGCGGTATCGATTACCTCGGCGTGCTGCGCGCAACCTACGCCAATTTCATGTCGTCGACAGCCCGCCAGGGCGCCAGCACAATCACCATGCAGGTCGCCCGTAACTTTTTCCTGACAAAGGAAAAAACCATGACGCGGAAGTTCAACGAAGCGTTGCTGGCGATCAAGATCGAACACAGCCTGAGCAAGGACGAAATCCTGCAGCTCTACGTCAACCAGATTTATCTCGGCCAACGCTCTTACGGCTTTGCCGCGGCGGCGCAGGTCTACTACGGCAAGAATCTCGATCAACTGAATTTGGCGGAGATCGCGACGCTTGCCGGCTTGCCGAAAGCGCCCTCGCGGTACAACCCCGTGGTCAATCCGGAACGTGCAAAGCTGCGCCAGCAGTACGTATTGCGCCGTATGCGTGAACTGAATTTCATTACCGATGCTCAGCTGCAGGACACCGAAAAGCGCGTGGTAAAAGCGAAAGACGAGAAACAGGAAGAGCGCCAGCGGTTTTCGGTCAAGGCGCAATACTTCGCCGAGCTGGTGCGCCAAGCCATGGTTGAGCGCTATGGCGACGAGGCTTACGCCAAGGGTTTTAAGGTCTATACGACGCTCGACCCCGACCACCAGAAAGCCGCTTACGCCGCGCTGCATAAAGGCGTCATGGACTACGACCGCAGGCATGGCTACCGCGGACCGGAAGCCTTCGTTGAACTGCCGGCGAGTCCTACTGAGGAAGCGATGGAAGACGCATTGTCGGATTACGTCGAGATCGGCGGCTTGTATCCCTCCGTCGTACTCGCCGCCGACGCAAAAACAGTCAAGGCGTATTTGAAAGGCGGCGAGATACTGCAGATCACCGGCGAAGGCCTCAAGTTCTCGCAGAAGATGCTGGGCGATAAGGCGAAGGCCAATCAACGGCTGCGTCGCGGCTCGGTGATACGCGTTCAGCTCGTGGAGAAGCAGCCAGACAAGGAAGCTGCAAAAAAAGATGTCGGGAAGCAATGGCAGATCAGCCAGTTACCGGCGGTGGAAGCGGCCCTGGTGTCGATGGATCCGAAAAATGGCGCTATCCAGGCGCTGATCGGCGGTTTCGATTTCGATCGCAACAAGTTCAACCATGTGACGCAAGCCTTTCGCCAGCCCGGTTCGAGCTTCAAACCGTTTATTTATTCGGCTGCCCTCGAGAAAGGCTTCACGCCGGCGACCGTCATAAACGATGCGCCGCTGGTGATCGATGCCGCGCAAACCGGCTCCGAACGCTGGGAGCCAAAAAATTTCGATAACGCCTACGCCGGCCCGATCCGTTTGCGCACCGCGCTCGCCAAGTCCAAAAACCTCGTATCGATCCGCATCCTGCAGGCGATCGGGCCGCAATACGCGCAGGATTACATTACACGTTTCGGTTTCGATCCCAAGCTCCATCCAGCGTATCTCACTATGGCGCTGGGCGCCGGAATGGCCAGCCCGTTGCAACTGGCGACAGGTTATTCGGTCTTCGCAAATGGCGGCTACCGCGTTCAGCCCTATTTCATTCAGCGCATCACCGATGCCAGCGGCACGCTGATCGCCGAATCGAACCCACCTATAGCCGGCGATGGCGCGGAACGCGTGATCGATCCACGCAACGCGTTTATCGTGACCAGTCTTATGCGCGATGTCGTTAAACTCGGCACGGGTATCCGCGCCATGCAGCTCGGGCGGACGGATCTCGCCGGCAAAACCGGCACTACTAACGACCAGGTCGACGCCTGGTTCGCCGGATTTCAGCCCAGCCTGGTTGCGATTGCCTGGATAGGTTTCGATGCGCCGCATTCGCTGGGGCAAAGCGAAACCGGCGCCCAAGCTGCCTTGCCGATCTGGATTAACTATATGGGCAAGGTTTTGAAAAATATTCCCCAGGAAAAGCTCGTGATCCCGGAGGGCGTCGATGACGTCATCATCAATCCGGACACGGGTTTGCGCGATCCGACGCTCGCCACCGGCGGTGTGACCGAATATTTCTATCACGAAAACCTGCCGGCAATACAGGAACCGCCGCCGGTCGAAATTCTGTCTGGGCCTAGTCCGTTCCGGCCCCGCGATGACGTACGAGACCAACTGTTCTAGCCGTTTTCGGAGCGAGGGTTTGCGCCTTCCTGCTGATTCCCGCCCGCTCTTTACTGCGACTCAAATGCCGAAGAATCCGCAAGTGCAACACCTGCGCAAACACTTGGCGCATCTGGCCGCGCGATTGATGGCCGAAGACGGCATCGACGATTTTGCGCAGGCCAAGCGCAAAGCTGCGCGCCAGGCTTGCCTTTCCGAGACGCGCGATCTGCCGACGAATGCCGAAGTCGAGGACGCGCTGCGCACTTATCGCGACCTTTACCAGGCCGATTTCCACAGCGTTCGTCTCACCATGCTCAGGCAGAAAGCCGCGAGCGCCATGCGCCAATTCAACCTGTTCAATCCGTTCCTGACCGGGGCGGTACTGAGTGGCCGCGCCGGCAAATATTCGCCAATTCGCCTGCAGCTCTTCGCCGACAACCCGAAGAGCGTCGAAACTTTTCTGCTTCATCGCGAGCTCGCTTATCAAAGCGCCGAAAGCCGGTTGCACATCGGCGATGGACAACGACTCGTGCCGGTATTTGTACTCGACCTCGATGGTACTGAACTGCGCCTGTCGATCCTGTCGGTCGATGATCAGCGGCAGACGCTGCGCAGTACGCCGGCCGGCGAGCCCATGCAGCGGGCAGGTCTGGAAACGCTGGAAGCGCTGCTCACTGAAGAAGGCGCCAGGATCGGGTGACAAATTCGCCGTGCGTGTAGCTTCCACGAGATTGCTGTATCTGGGCGAAAGTCTTTCGTAAACGTCCAGGGAGATGGCGGATCGCCGATGTCATGTCGAACGCGCCGCCGCCGGCTATTTTCCCGTCTTGCGTACTCGCCGCGCGCTGTAGGTTTTTTCGAGCAACCGACGCTTGCCAGAACCGTAGGCGATCGCGCGCCATGCCTAAACAATATTCAAATGCTCTATCCCCGACATCACATCGCGCTCTTTCGCTTCCGACCCATGCAGCTTGATCTTGAGCCGCAGGTCATTCACCGAATCGGCGTTACGCAGCGCATCTTCGTAGCTGATGTGGCCGGCTTCGAATAGATCGAACAGAGCCTGATCGAAAGTCTGCATGCCGAGTTCGCGCGATTTCGACATGATCTCCTTGATTTCGTGTACGTCGCCTTTGAAAATCAGGTCGGAGATCAGCGGTGAATTCAGCATGATCTCGATCGCGGCCATGCGGCCTTTTGATCCTTTCTTCGGGATCAATCGCTGCGAAACCAGTGCGCGCAGGTTCAGCGACAAATCCATCAGAAGCTGCGGCCTGCGTTCTTCCGGGAAGAAATTGATCATGCGGTCGAGCGCCTGGTTGGCGCTGTTCGCATGTAATGTCGCCATGCATAGATGGCCGGTTTCGGCGAACGCAATGGCGTAATCCATAGTGTCGCGATCGCGGATTTCGCCGATCAGTATTACGTCGGGGGCCTGACGCAAGGTGTTTTTCAGCGCTGCGTGCCACGAATCGGTATCAACGCCGACTTCGCGCTGCGTGACGACGCAGTTGCCGTGCTCGTGCACGAATTCGACCGGGTCTTCGATGGTGATGATGTGGTTGTGCGAATTCGCGTTGCGATAGCCAATCATCGCGGCGAGCGACGTCGATTTACCCGAGCCGGTGGCTCCGACGAAAACCACGAGGCCGCGCTTGCTGAGCGCGACATCTTTCAGTACCGATGGCAGCATCAGATCGTCGAGCTTCGGAATGTCGGTCGTGATCGTGCGCAGCACCAGACCGACGCGCGCCTGCTGAATGAATGCGTTGACGCGAAAACGGCCGATGCTCGCCGGATTGATCGCGAAATTGCATTCCTTGGTCGCTTCGAATTCCTTGGCTTGCTTGTCGTTCATGATCGCGCGCGCCAGATCCTGCGTATGCTGCGGCGTCAGCGGCTGGTTCGAAACCGGCGTCATCTTGCCGTCGACCTTGAACGCGGGCGGAAAGCCGGCGGTGATAAACAAGTCCGACGCCTTCTTCGTCAGCATGCCGCGTAATAATTCGTGCATGAATTTCAGTGCCTGATCTCGTTCCACGTAATGCTCCTGACTATTTTTGTCATTCCCGCGTAGGCAGGATTCCAAGGCTTTTGAACATCACTGGATTCCCTGAATTCACGAAACAAGTGCAACACCGATATAAGGTGTTGCCATGGGAACCCGCTATGAACAGCTTACTTTAGCCGAACGCATTGAACTCTACCGTCTGCATAAACAGGGCGAATCGATGAGAGCCATCG
>JBGTFJ010000323.1:0-6875 GCA_041747355.1 Burkholderiales bacterium | reverse complement strand
CGATGGCTCTCATCGATTCGCCCTGTTTATGCAGACGGTAGAGTTCAATGCGTTCGGCTAAAGTAAGCTGTTCATAGCGGGTTCCCATGGCAACACCTTATATCGGTGTTGCACTTGTTTCGTGAATTCAGGGAATCCAGTTCTATCAACTATCCATGTAAAACGTCTGGATTCCCGCCTGCCGCGGGACTGACGGCGACAGGGCGCGTCTGCGACTGAAATTGTTTTGCGATTCGTCAAAGCCAATACACGACCACAAACAGGATCAGCCAGACGACGTCGACGAAGTGCCAGTACCAGGACACCGCTTCGAAAGCGAAATGATGGTGCGCGCTGAAATGCCCGACCATGCTGCGGAACAAAATCACGATCAGCATGATGGTGCCGATGGTCACGTGGAAGCCGTGGAAGCCGGTCAGCATGAAGAAAGTCGACCCGTAGGCGCCGGACGTCAACTTCAGATTCAGTTCCGAGTAGGCGTGCCCATATTCATATATCTGAAACCCGAGAAAGGTGACGCCGAGCGCGACGGTCAGAAACAGCCCTAGTATCAACTGACTGCGCCTGTTCGTCTTCAATCCCCAATGCGCCCAGGTGACGGTCGCGCCCGAGCTCAGCAGGATCAGCGTGTTCAGCGCCGGGATTCCCCATGCAGACATCGGCGTAAACCGAGTGTCGAGACCCGGACCGACCGTCGGCCATTCGGCAGCGAAGTTGGGCCATAGAATCTTGTGTTCCATGTCGCCGAGCCAGGGCACCGACAGCACGCGCATATAAAACAGCGCGCCAAAGAAAGCGGCAAAAAACATCACCTCCGAGAAGATGAACCAAGCCATGCCCCAGCGGAACGATGTATCGACCTGCTTGCTATATTTGTCGCCTTCGGACTCGCGCACGACAGCGCCGAACCAGCCAAACATCATGTAAATCAGCACGGCAAACCCGGCAGCCAGCACCCACCTGCCGCTTTCACCGACGCCGTTGATCCACATAACCCCTCCCACCACCATCGCAAGCAGCGCGATCGAGCCGAGAATCGGCCAATGCGAAGGCTGCGGAACGTAGTAATGACTGTGACTAGCTTCATGCGCCATGGTCTCTCCCCCTCCTTAGTCCTCTTGAATTCCCGAATCCCTGAAACCGGGGCATTTCATCGCAACATCGCATCCCCGGAGTTCCGGCAAGTGTTGCCTGACTAATGCGTAATGTAAGTCACCAGCGCCACCAGCCCGCATACGAATAGCAGCGCGCCCACTATTCCGGCGACGATGACCTGGCCCAACGTCAGGCTGACGGTATCGGACTCGCCATGCTTGCGCTTGCGGACACCCGAAAAAGCCCAGAACACCGCTTTCGCCGCCTGCCAGGGCGATCCCTTGCGGGGACGCGCTGGCGGTTCCGGCGCTTCGGTCATCTCGCGCTAGCCCGCGACTTTACCCGCGGCCTTCCACCGGAAAAAATGTGTACGACAACGTAATCGTCTTCACATCGTCCGGAAGCCCGGTTTCGATCACGAATACGACGGGCATACGGCGAGTCTCCCCGGCCGCCAGTTGTTGCTGCGTGAAGCAGAAACATTCGAGCTTTCTGAAATACGAGCCGGCCAACTGCGGACCGTAGCTCGGAACCGCCTGACCGGTCACCGCACTGCCTGTAGGATTGCTGATTTCGTATTCGACGTGGACGAGTTGGCCGGGATGAACGCGTACTGTTTTTTGCAGAGGCGCAAAGGTCCACGGCAGGTGGTCGCGCGTATTCGCGTCCAGTTCTATCGTGAGCCAGCGCGACGTGTCGACCTGGCTGTTTTCGACCGTATCGGCGCGCGCGATGTTGTTTATGCCCGTCACCTCGCAGATCTTCTTGTACAGCGGCACGAGCGCGAAACCGAAGCCAAACATCACCAGTGCTACGACCAGCAGTTTGCGCAGCAAATATGCGTTGGCACCGATGGCGCTCATGCGCAGCGCTCAAGTATCACGGCGAAAAAGAAGGCTGCTGCTATTGCCGCCAGCATCAGCGCCGTACGCCATTTCGGCTGCATACATTTCTATTTGACGACCGGCGGCGTTTCGAAGCTGTGGTAAGGCGCAGGCGAAGGCAGCGTCCACTCCAGCGTATCCGAGCCTTCCCACGGGCGCGCTGGTGCCTTGGCGCCGCCGCGGATGCATTTCAGGACGACGTACAGGAACAAGAGCTGGCTCAGGCCGAAGCCGAATGCGCCGACGGTCGCGATCATGTTGAATTCGGCGAATTGCGTTGCGTAGTCGGGAACGCGTCGCGGCATGCCGGCCAATCCCAAAAAGTGCATGACGAAAAACGCCAGGTTGAAAAAAATTATCGACAGCCAGAAATGGATCTGGCCGAGCTTTTCATCGTACATATGGCCCGTCCACTTCGGCAACCAGTAATAGATGCCGCCGAAAATCCCGAACAACGAACCGGCCACGAGCACGTAGTGGAAGTGGGCGACGACGTAGTAGGTGTCCTGCAACTGGATATCGACCGGCGTAATCGCCAGGATCAACCCGGTGAAGCCACCCATCGTGAACACAAAAATAAAGCCGACCGCGAACAGCATAGGCGTTTCGAAACTCATCGATCCGCGCCACATCGTGGCAAGCCAGTTGAATACCTTAACCCCGGTCGGAATCGCGATCAGCATGGTCGCGTACATGAAGAACAACTGTCCCGCGGCCGGCATGCCGACCGTGAACATGTGATGCGCCCAGACGACGAACGATAAAATCGCGATCGACGACATCGCATAAACCATCGACGCGTAACCGAACAGCGGCTTGCGCGAAAACGCCGGGATGATCTGCGACACGATGCCGAACGCCGGCAGAATCATGATGTAGACCTCGGGATGGCCGAAGAACCAGAAGATATGCTGGAACATCACCGGATCGCCGCCGCCGGCGGCATTGAAGAAATTGGTGCCGAAATGGCGGTCGGTCAAAAGCATGGTTACCGCACCCGCCAGTACCGGCATCACGGCAATCAGCAGGTAGGCCGTGACCAGCCAGCCCCAGACGAACATCGGCATTTTCATCAAGGTCATGCCGGGGGCGCGCATGTTCAGGATGGTCGTGATGATGTTGATCGAACCCATGATCGACGATGCGCCCATGATGTGGATAGCGAAGATCGTCAGATCCATTCCCATGCCGAGCTGGACGGACAGCGGCGCATACAGCGTCCAGCCGCCCGCCGCGGCGCCGCCGGGAACCAGGAACGAGCCGAACAGCAGCAACCCGGCCGGCGGCAGCAGCCAGAAGCTCCAGTTGTTCATACGCGCGAACGCCATGTCGGGCGCGCCTATCATCATCGGAATCTGCCAGTTGGCGAAGCCGACGAACGCCGGCATGATCGCGCCGAAGACCATGATGAGACCGTGCAAGGTCGTCAACTGATTGAAAAATTCGGGCTCGACGATTTGCAGGCCGGGCTGGAACAGCTCGGCGCGTATGGTCAGCGCCAGGACGCCGCCGGACAGAAACATGATGAAGGCGAACCACAGGTAAAGCGTGCCTATGTCCTTATGGTTGGTCGTCGTGATCCAGCGCATGAGGCCGCCTTGATAGCCGTGACCGTGATCGTGCGAGTGATCGTCGTGCCCCTGGACTGCTTCCATGGTCTTCTCCTGTCAGCTTCGTTATGCGGATGGTTCGCGCCAGCGCGCTGTCGTGCGGTCTCTTGGAGTGCGCTCTATTTGCGCGCGGCTTTGATATCGGCCGGCTGGACGGCGTCGCCGGTTTTGTTGCTCCACGAATTGCGCTCGTAGGTGACGACGGCGGCGATATCGACGTCCGACAGTTGCTTGAACGGCGCCATGGCGGTTCCCGGCTTGCCGTTCAGCACGATGTCGATGTGCGCTTTGACATCACCGGTCGCGATCTTGGAGCCGTCCACTGCGGCGAACACGCCCGGCAAGCCCTGACCGTTGGCCTGATGGCAGGCAACGCAGTTGCTCGCATAAACCTTCTCGCCCAGCGCTTTCAATTCGTCGAGCGCAAATTTCTTGTTCGGATCGACTTTGGTCGCTGCCGACTTCTGTTTTTGCTCGGCGACCCACTGCGCATATTTCTCGGGCGAAACGGCTTCGACGACGATCGGCATGAACGCATGATCCTTGCCGCACAGCTCGGCGCACTGGCCGCGGTACGTGCCTTCCTTGTCGACCTTGAACCAGCTGTCGCGGATAAAACCGGGGACCGCATCCTGCTTGACCCCGAGCGCCGGAACCCACCAGGCATGGATCACGTCATTCGCGGTCAATAGCACACGGACCCTCTTGCCGGTAGGCACGACCATCGGATTATCGACTTCGAGCAGATAGTGTTCGCCTTTCGGCTCGTTGTTTTGAATCTGCGCCTGAGGCGTAGTCAGGTTACTGTAGAACTTTATGTCGTCCTGCAGATAATCGTAGCCCCATTTCCACTGGTAGCCGGTGACCTTGATCGTCATATCGGGCGACGACGTGTCCTTCATCGCAAGGATGGTTTTGGTCGCCGGATAAGCCATGCCGACCAGGATGAACAGCGGGATGATGGTCCACAGAATCTCGACCGTGGTGTTTTCGTGGAAGTGCTGGGCTTTGTGACCGACCGAGCGGCGATGCTTGAGGATCGAGTAGAACATGACGCCGAACACGATCACGAAGATGACCGCACAGACCAGCAGAATCAGATTGTGCAGGTCGTACATCTGACGCGCGATTTCGGTTTGCGCCGGCTGCAGGGTGACTCCGAAAGCGCCGTGCGCGAGATTCGTGCTCAGAGCGACGAAGCCGCCCACGATGGTGTTTGCCAGCCTGGCTTTCATACTCCCCCCGAATAAGCAGTGCCCAAATATTTTTTCAGGCGCCGTGCAAGAGCGACGCGCTGACGGCCGGTCAGATGCCGGCCGAATTCGATTTCGCGCCCGTGCGAGCGCACCGTCAGTCGTTGCCGCGCGTCGCATTGGATACATGCCCAGAAACAGTTGAGTTCGACGCGCCGTATGTCGCCTGCTTCATGGAATTCGAGCAGGAGTTTGTCTTCGGCAATGCTGATTCGCTCGTAGTCGCAAGCATGGCGCTCAATATAACGAAATGCCAGATACAGCACCAACACTTCGAGCCCGGCAAACGGCAGAATCAGCCAGGCGCCGAGTGTGGCGAAAACCAGCGCGATGCCAAATGTAACGGACGAAACGAGCGCTAAAACGAAGTGACGGCCGGACGTCGAAAGCGAGCAGTTACGTTTGGCAATCAGCGAATAAGTTGCGGTCGGAGCGCCGCTGATTGCCATGCGCTGTTCCCCAGGATAGGTCTTCATTCAGACGGCGCGATCGCGGTGAACCCAGCAAAGCACGCGCTGGAAATCTAGCATAGCGGCCAGGGCAAGGCAAGGCGCGCGCGTTGTCGATGCCTTGCGTTTACAGCGATGGCCTCGGCTCGGCGGCACGGCCAGCATTGGACTTCAGGTAAAACGTGACCGGCCCATCGTTTATCAGATGTATTTTCATATCGGCGCCGAAACGGCCTGCCGCCACCTCGCCGTAACTGTCCCGCGCCAGCGCTTCGATCGTGTCGAACAATCGGTTCGCCTGATCGGGAAGGGCGGCTGCGCTGAAGCTCGGCCGCGTGCCTCTGGCCGTATCTGCCGCAAGCGTGAACTGCGGGACCAGCAGCAGACCGCCCCCGACATCGCGTACGCTCAGATTCATCCTGCCGTCGCGGTCGGAGAAAACGCGGTAAGTCAAAATGCGTTCGAGCAGCCGTTGCGCCTGTACCGGGGTGTCGTTGCCTTCGACTGCGATGAAAACAAGCAAGCCACGGCCGATTTCCGCGATGTTCGCGCCGTCGATGATGACATGCGCAGACATTACGCGCTGCAGGAGCGCGATCACTAGGCCAGCAAAGTGAGCGACAACTCGTCGGCAGCTTGCAGGGACCGCGGGTCTGGCTGCCATGAAAGCGTCACCAGCCGCGGGCATCGCAGCCGCTCGTCCAGCGCGCGCACGTTTTGCTCGAACACCGGCATCGCTGCGTCGATCCGGTTCGCGATCCAGCCCGCAAGCGTCAGGCCGCGCGCGCGAATCGACTCCGCAGTCAGTAGCGCGTGGTTCAGGCAACCGAGCCGCATGCCGACCACCAGAATCATCGGCAACGCCAACTGCTGCGCCATATCGGCGCTGTCCTGATGCGAATTCAAAGGAACCTTGAAGCCGCCGACGCCCTCGACGATCACGATGTCGCTGCGCGCCTCGAGTTGCGCGTAGGCCTTGGCGATAACGTCGATGTCGATATCAACACCGGCATACCGGGCAGCGATGTGCGGCGCGACCGGCAGCGGCAGCGCGTAAGGGTTGATCAGGTCGCGCGGCGCTACGATATTGCTGGCAGCAATCAACTGCTCGACATCATCGTAACCGTCATCGGCGCAGCCGGCAGCGACCGGTTTCATGCCGATAACCGACTTCCCCTGGACGGCAAATGCGCGCAACAGGGCGCAGGCGACCACGGTTTTGCCAACGCCGGTGTCGGTGCCGGTTACGAAATAAGACTTAAACATCGGGCGGCCGGCGCGTATACATTTTGATCGCTCGCGTATCGGAGCGGCGCCGCTCGGGTTTCCACGCGTGGGCAATAATGACTTCGAAGGTCGCCGGCACGCGGCCGTCTCGCTTCATTGCGTCGTAGTTGTTCACGGCTGCATCCAGGCAAGCTTTACCGCCCAGTCCGCGCCGTCTTTTCCGGTTCAGGGACCGTGAGCCCTGCGTCTTCAATTCTGCTATCAGACGGCGTGCCGACGAGTACGTCAATGTGATCTCTTCACGCTCCATCACCGGCGCCGTGAAGCCGCTTGCGACCAGACCGTCGCCGATGTCGT
>JBGTFJ010000322.1:0-3270 GCA_041747355.1 Burkholderiales bacterium | reverse complement strand
AGCAATCTGTGGTTTTATGCGGAGACTGCGGCGTCGTCGAGGCCGTGCAGCAGCCGGGCAATCCTCCGGCGGAAGCGCGACCGATCGGGATCAGCCAGAACGACGCGGCGCAAGGCGCACCGACCTCCATCTTCGACGATTCCAGGTTTCCGAGTCGATATGCGGTGCGGGTGCGTATGAATGACGGCACTACAGAGGTCGTCTACCGCAGACTGAAGCCGCAGGTCGATATCGGCGACCGGGTAAAACTGGTCGACAATGCGATGGTCGCGATTGAGTGAGAGGAACCCGGATTGAAACGTACAGCCGTAAACGTATTGATCGCAGTCATCCTGGGAGCGCTGGCTGGCTGCGCAGCAACCCAGCGCGCGCCGACGACGCCGGTCAAGCCGGCGACCGCCAAGGCGCCCGGCGTCAACCTGTCGGGTTACCCGCCTTCATTTCGCGATGGCTATGCCGACGGTTGCAATGCGGCGAAAAGCCGACGCAGTACGCGCGACGAAGCGCGCTTCAAATCCGACCCGCAATTCGCGCAAGGCTGGCAGGACGGCTTCGGCATCTGCAGTCGTTGATTGCGTGAAGGATCAGCAGGCACTCTAAAATAAAGCACTTGCTGTTCGCATCGGCCGTTCACCGTTGCCTGACTAGGGCCTGTTACCCCTTGGCCCGAGTGATTCGCACGACTTCCTGAATCCGCCGCAAGCCGCGCATGAGTTGCGCGAGGTGCATCCTGTCGCGAACCTGCAGCGTGAAATTCATCGTGGTATAGGCCGTCATTTCGCCATCTTCCATGCCGACATTGTGAATATTGGAACCGGCCTCGGCGATTGTGCCCGCAACCCGCGCCAATACGCCCTGCTGATTGGCGACCACCAGCTTGATGCTGACGTCGAACAACTTGTGCGTCTCGTTATCCCATTCGACATCCAGCCATTTATCCGAATCCCCGCGCGATTTGGCGATGAGCGGGCAATCGTGGGTGTGGATGATCATGCCTTGGCCTTTCTTGATCGAGCCCAGAATCGGATCGCCGGGAATCGGCCGGCAGCAATTGGCGAATTGCACAGCCATGCCTTCCGAGCCGCGGATCAGCACCGCGCCGGAAAAGCGGTTTTCGCTGGGCGCCGTATCGCTCAAGGAAAGCAGCTGGCGCGCGACCAGCGCTGCGAGCCGCTTGCCGAGCCCCAGGTCGGCAAGAATTTCCTCGCGCGATTTGACGCCGCAATCGCGTAACAGCTTGTCCCACGAAGTCGAAGCGATTTCGGCAACGCTCGACTGCAACGGTAGCAGCGCCTGATTCAACAGGCGTTCGCCGAGTTGCGCCGATTCTTCATATTGCACCGTCTTCAGGAAATGGCGGATGTGCGAGCGCGCGCGGCCGGTCACCACATAATTGAGCCACGCCGGGTTGGGATTCGCGTTGGACGCGGTGATGATTTCCACGCGATCGCCATTGCGGAGTTCGCTGCGCAGCGGCGCCAGTTCGTTATTGATTTTTACAGCGACGCAATGGTTGCCGATATCGGTATGCACGGCGTAAGCGAAATCCACCGCGGTCGCGCCGCGCGGCATCGCCTTGATCGTGCCCTTCGGCGTGAACACATAGACTTCGTCGGGGAATAAATCGACTTTGACATGTTCGAGAAATTCGGTCGAATCACCGCTTTCGGACTGGATTTCGAGAAGATTCTGCAGCCATTGATGGGTCTTCTGCTGCAAATGATTCAAGGTCGCGTCCGTCTTGTATAACCAGTGGGAAGCGACGCCGGCTTCCGCCACTTTGTGCATATCGGCGGTACGGATCTGGAATTCGAGCGGCGCGCCGAAGGGGCCGAACAGGGTGGTATGCAACGATTGATAGCCATTGGCTTTCGGAATCGCGATGTAGTCCTTGAATTTCCCCGGAATCGGCTTGTAAAGACCGTGCAGCGCGCCAAGCGCCAGATAACACGCGGCCGCATCGTTGACGATAATGCGGAAGCCGTATATGTCGAGCACCTTGGCGAAGCTCAGGTTTTTTTCCAGCATCTTCCGGTAAATGCTGTGCACGTATTTTTCCCGGCCGCTGACAATTGCTTCGATGCCGGCGTCGCGCAGTTTTTTCTTGACCGCCTTCTGGATTTTGCCGACGACTTCGCGCCGGTTGCCGCGCGCCGCCTTGACCGCTTTCGTCAGCACGCGCGCGCGCATCGGATGCATATGACAGAACCCGAGTTCTTCGAGCTCTTGATACACGGCATTCAGGCCGAGCCGATTGGCGATCGGCGCGTAGATTTCCAGCGTTTCGCGAGCGATGCGGCGCTGTTTTTCAGGCTGCATCGCCGTTAATGTGCGCATATTGTGCAAGCGGTCGGCGATCTTGATCAGGATCACGCGAACATCGCGCGCCATGGCCAGGAGCATCTTGCGGAAGTTTTCGGCCTGTGCGTCTTCGGCGCTCTGGAACTCTATCCTGTCGAGCTTGCTGACACCGTCGACGAGTTCGGCCACGCGCTTGCCGAACCTGGCGGAAATCTGTTCCTTGGTGACGGTCGTGTCTTCAACGACATCGTGCAGCAGCGCGGCTGCGAGCGCCTGCGCATCGAGATGCCACTGCGCGAGGATTTTTGCTACTGCCAGCGGATGCGAGATGTACGGATCACCGGTCCTGCGGAATTGCCCTTCGTGCGCGGATTCGCTGAACTGATAAGCAGTTTCCAGCTGAGCGACGTCCTCCGGCTTCAGATAGGCGGACAACTCCTTGAACAGCAGCACCGCTTCGGACACGGGTTCACTCCGGTCGACAGTTACCGTGTGGTGTTGTGACGACGCCAGGGCAAACCTGCGCTCGCGCAAGCGCATGGGGCGATGGGCGCGTTACGAGTGCAACAGCGGACAAGAAAACCGTTTTCAATTTTTGTGAACGTTGCTGCCGCTCAGGCCTGCCCTTTATTCAGAATCTCGACGCCGACCTTGCCGAGCGCTATTTCGCGCAACGCAACCACCGTCGGCTTGTCCTTGTTGGTTTCCACCATCGGCGTCGCCCCGGTCGCGATCTGGCGCGCGCGGAAAGTCGCGGCCAGGGTCAGTTCGAATCGGTTCGGAATATAGTGCAAGCAGTCGTCAACGGTGATGCGCGCCATGGTTTTCCTTGTTCGGATGGCTAGGCTGATCACTGCAATTCCTGCAGCAACCCGGCGTAGCGCGATAATTGCGGAGCACGTTTCAAACGTTCGGCACGGATGATCACAAGCAGATCCTGGACCGCGCCCTGAAACACGTCATTCATAA
>JBGTFJ010000321.1:0-2937 GCA_041747355.1 Burkholderiales bacterium | reverse complement strand
GGCCATTGGGATGCTCTACATCGCCTTGTTCGGCATCGGTTCCATCGCCGGCATGGCGCTACTGTCAGTTGCGATCGCCATACCTTTGCGACTGTCCGCCGACCATCTCGCCTGGCTCCACAAGGGCATGACGGCGCTCGTCGGCGCCTTCACCTGCGCGCTCGGCGCCTTCATGGTCTATCACATCGGCTTTGTCGAAGGCTTGCTGCGCGGATAAGCTGTCGGGGCAACAGCGGATTGCCTGCAAGAAGCTGCGGATTGAGCTCCAGGCAGCCCGACTCGTCGATGGACTCAGCGTTTCTGTTTCGCGCCTTCCAGAGTGGAGCCCGGCGCGGCATGCCGATTCAGATCCTCGGTTTTGGCTTTCGTCGCGGCGCCCCAGTCGAGTTCCTGATCCTGCGCATAGCGCTTGCCGAGCTGAAACGCGATCTGCGCGCGTGCCAGCTCAACACCCATGTAAAACGCATGTGCCGCGTCGTTTTCCAGTTTCAGATGCGGAAACAGCTGAAACGGATCGGTTTCGCAGTGCAGACCATCGCGATTATAAACATGGATGCCGTTGCGGCTGATCTGAACGCGAAAGCTCGGGTCCTTGATCGCGGCGGCAATTTCGGCGATTTCCTCGGGCGTATCGGGGAACGGTTTGCGCGCGTGCAGCGCGAGCAGATGGTTCGAGAAATTGCGCGGCAGGCTATCGGCTTCGCGCGCGACGAACATCATGCGTCGAGCGGCATCGGTTTCGCGCACCACGCTGCGTGCGTGCGGGCTAACCTCGGTGGTCAATACGGCGGTTATATGCAGCTCGGAAATGATTCCCATCAGAAGCGCGTTGACGCCGGTGGTATCGGCGTCGGTCAATTCAGTCAGGTTGCCGACGCCCATCATGATCGGCGCGCGTGGAAACCGCTTGCGCAATTCGGCGTAGCGGACAATCGAATCGGTGAAGCCGAAATGAATCGGATCGAGAATCGCGTCGGCGAAATAAGTGCGGCCGCGCTGTTCCATGTGGTCGATCGCCCGCGCCAGTGCTTCGACGTCGTGCGGCTGCGACGGAATCAGCACCGGAATCGATGCGACCTCATTGGCGATCCACAACGTGTCTTCCTTCAGGCTCAGCAGATAATCGGCGCCGGCCTGTCCGCCGCGCAGCAATTCCTGCGCATCGATCGAATCGACGCTGACGCGATGGCCACTGTCGCGCAGCGCTCGAATCGCGTCTTCGAGATGCGGAAAAGGCGTGTCGGGCAGGCAGCCGAGATCGATGATGTCGGCGCCATCATCGCGATATGTTGCCGCCCGTTGCAGGATCGCGGCGATATCGATATGCGGCGCATCGACGATTTCGGCGAAGATCAGGACATCGTGCCGCGACAGATCGACGGGCTTACCGGCGTGTCCGAAAAATTCGGGAAGGTCCTTCAATTCTTCCGGGCCGCGTACCACCGGAACGCCGTAGCGCGCGGCAAGCTGATCGAGGTCGCCGCGGCAGCGGCCAGGCACCACGATGCGATCGGCATTCATCGCGTCAGACACGCGGCGCGCGATCAGGTCGGCCGTCATCAGCCCGGCAACGTTGATGCCGATCTGCTGCACCGCGTAGCTGAATTCGGTCGGCTGCATGCCGGCCAATACTTTGTGCAAGCTCTTTTCGGCAAGCTTGCCGGTCAGAAACAGGATGTGAGGCAAAGGGGGTAGAAGCGGGAATCGGGATGGGGAATCGGAGTCAGGGGATTTTATGTCGGATAGAGATTGCGGTCGCCAGATTAGAGAAGCTGTGAATAGTCCATCTAAATCATGGCTTCCTCGAGCTTTGCAAAACTGCTGATTTCTGCCCTTCTGACGTCGAAGGCCCCTGGACCGCGATTCCGATTCCCCTCAATGCAGCTTGTTGGGATCCTTGATGTTCAGGCGCTGCATTTTCCGGTACAGCGTATTGCGGCTGACCTTGAGCTGGCGCGCGACATTCGTGATATGCCAGTGCTGGCCCTCGAGTTCGCGGATCAACGCTTCGCGTTCGGCGCTTTCCAAAGGATTCAACGGCAGCGGCTTGTCGATCGGGTCAACGCGATTCGGCACATGCCCAGCGCTGATGATATCGGGCAGATCGCGCGACCTGATCGTGCTGCCCTCGCGCAATGCGACCATGGTGCGCAGCACGTTGCGCAACTGGCGCATATTGCCAGGCCAACTGTAGCGTTCGAGCAGGCTCAACGCATCGCTATCTATCGATAACGGCGGTTCGGCCGCACCCATCTCCGCGTGCTCGTTCGCCAGCATTTGCAGGATCAGCGCGCTCCGATCGGCGCGTCGCCGCAGCGGCGGCAGCAGCAAGCTCAAGCCCTGCAGACGATAGTAGAGATCTTCGCGGAACTCACCAGATGCAATTCTCTCGGGCAGATTGCAATGCGTCGCGCTGATCAGCTTGATGTCGACCTTGACCGCGACCTCGCTGCCGAGCGGCAGGATTTCGCGCTCTTCGAGCACACGCAACAGGCGCGCCTGCAACTGCACGGGCATATCGCCGATCTCATCAAGAAACGAGGTGCCGCCATTGGCCTGGAAAATCTTGCCACGGCGGCCATCGCGCGCGGCGCCGGTAAACGCACCGGCTTTGTAGCCGAAAAGCTCGGCTTCGATCAGGTTTTCCGGGATCGAAGCGCAGTTGATTGCAACAAACGGGTTGTCGGCGCGGTCGCCGGATGCGTGCAGCGCTTTCGCGAACAATTCCTTGCCGGTGCCAGTCTCACCGTATAACAGTATCGCTACCTCGCGATCCAGAATCAGCTTTGCGCGCCGCACGTTTTCAGCCATCGCCGGATCGCCCAGGTGAAGCCTGTCAAGCGGCGCACGCGCGGCATCGGCGGCCAATCCTGCCTTTCGCGGCGGCGGTCGCGGCGTTGCCCGTATCTCTCTGTGCGGCGTTTCGGGTTGACGGGC
>JBGTFJ010000320.1:0-4367 GCA_041747355.1 Burkholderiales bacterium | reverse complement strand
ACCCAGATCAAAAGTCCGGTAATAAAATAGCGGCGCACGTTCAAGGTTGAGAGGTGCAAGACGGCTCCGCGCTACCAGCTGTTTTGGCCGAATCGGTCGATTTCGAGTCCTCGGCGGGCTTGGGCGCTTGTTTCGGCGCATCGGCTTTATCCTCGGCGCCGGTGACGGAGCCGGCTTTTTCACCCGCCTTTTCACCCTTGTCATCGGACGGCTTTTGCTGTGGTTTGCCGCTATTCTTGAAATCGGTCGCGTACCAGCCCGTACCTTTCAGGTGGAATCCCGCGGCTGTGACCATTTTGCTTAGCGTGTCCATACTGCATTCGGGGCAAGCGGTCAGCACGGGAGCGCCCATCTTTTGCAGGAATTCCTTCTGGAATCCGCATGATCTACAGCGATATTCGTAAATTGGCATATGTATCAGACGCAAAACGTGTGCAGGAGCGCTGCACCCCGGGAAGTCGGCGATTATACCGTAATCCATATTGGGAGAAGACCGGCCGATCTCAAGTCCGTCTAGCCCTCGCCCTCCGAATTCGGTTCGCGCTGCCTCGCGGCGGGTGTGTAAGGCATCCTCTCTGGTCCGAGTTTCTATCCGGGCATCGGCAATAGCACGAAAGTCGTATATAGGCTGGAGCCGAGCGGCCTTCGCTTGACTCTGGTCGACTTCCGAATTTAGGCTGAAATCTTGTAAGGCCATATCCACGCCCGCGACTCAACAGGTAAACCGGGATGGTCTTATCGCGTTAAACGGGGTAGCAGTAATGCGGGGCTACGGACCGCATGGCATCCAAGCCGCAAAACCGGGCATTTTTGTTTATTCAGGAGAAAGTAAATATGAACGCTATTAAAAAATTGACTGGTGTCGCCATGGCCGTCGCTGCCGCGGGTATGTTCATGACAGTAGGCGTTGGCAACGCAGTCGCCGCCGAAAAGGGTAAAACGATGTGTGAAGGCGTAAGTGCCTGCAAAGGCAAAGGCGCCTGCAAAACCGCGACCAGCGCATGCAGAGGCCAGAATGCCTGCAAAGGCCATGGCGCCGTCGAAATGAGCGAAGCCGATTGCAAAGCCGCTCAGGCAAAAGCCAAAAAAAGCTAAGTTTTATAAGCTGACGGACCGGACGCCTTGCTTTGGCCGGGCGTCTGGGTCGTAATTTGCTGTCCCTGCTTTTGATCACACCAGGCTGTACAATCACATCAGGCTTTTGATCTAAACCAATATGGCCGCCACGCCGACATCAACCGCCTCGTTTCGCAAACCAGGTTCTCCCCGCCACCGCTATCTTGGCTTCGGGCTCGGTTTGCGCACGCCACATTACGAGACGATTCTCGAAACCCGTCCCGCTGTCGACTGGTTCGAAATCCTGTCGGAAAATTATTTCTGCGGCGGCGGCAAGCCGCTGCATTACCTCGATCGCATTCGCGCCGATTATCCGGTCGTCATGCACGGTGTTTCGCTGTCGATCGGCAGCAGCGATGCAGTCAATGTCGACTATCTGAAGCAGCTCAAAACGCTGGCCGAACGCGTCGAGCCGCGCTGGATTTCCGATCATTTATGCTGGACCGGTGTAGCCGGGAATAATCTGCACGACCTGATGCCGCTTCCCTACACCGAAGAGGCGGTTGACCACGTTGTCTCACACGTCAATCAGGTGCAGGAATACCTGGGCCGCCGGATAGCGCTCGAAAACGTTTCCAGCTATGTCACCTACCGGCAATCGGCGATGGCCGAATGGGATTTCCTGCGCGAAATCGCCGAACGCGCCGATTGCCTGATTTTGCTCGACATCAACAACATCTACGTCAGCAGTTTCAATCACGGCTTCGATGCGCATGCTTACCTGGAAGGCATTCCGGCCGAGCGCGTGCAGCAGTTCCACCTGGCAGGCCATCGCCATTGCGACGATTACATCATCGACACGCATGACGAACCGGTCATCGATCCGGTATGGGAACTGTACGAGCATGCTGTGCGCCGCTTCGGCGACGTGTCGACGATCATCGAGCGCGACGATAACATTCCGCCGCTTGACGAGTTGCTTGCCGAACTCGATCACGCGCGGCGCATCGCCGCCCATGTCGAGACGGAGCTCGCCGCCTAGAATCTGCGATACGCACTTTTGCGCCCTTCTCCCGAGCTTTGATCGACGCGACCAAACCCAGCGAAGCAAAAACGCCGGTCTCTACAGATCTCGCGCGTTTGCAGCAGGATTTCCAGAATTACGTCCTGGCCGCAGGCACGCGACACCACGCCGGCATGGAAGCCGAGATTGTAGGGAGCACAAGAGCCAGCTCGAAAACCCGGCTCGGCATCTATTCCGAAGCCTACCGCCTGCGCCTGATCGAAGCGCTCGATACCGATTACGTCACGCTGCACACGCTGGTCGGCGACGACACGTTCGAAAAGCTGGCGCTTGCCTACGTCGATGCGCATCCGTCCAGGGTCTACAACATGCGCTGGTTTGGCACCCACCTGCCTGAGTTCCTGAGAACGACCCCGCCTTATTCCAATTACCCGGCATTTGGCGAGATGGCGGCGTTCGAATGGGCGCTGACGCTGGCGTTCGACGCCGACGATGCGCCGGTGCTTGGCGTCGAAGATATCGCCGCGGTGCCAGTCGATGCCTGGGCGGACATGACATTTGCATGTCATCCATCGCTGCAGCGCCTCGACCTGCGCTGGAACGTTCCGGCATTCTGGAAGGCGATCGCAAGCGAGGAAGAGGCGCTACCTCCGCAGCAAAACGAATTTCCGATCGCCTGGATGATCTGGCGGCGCGATCTCGATAGCTACTTCCGCTCGCCTCCGGTCGATGAAGCTTGGGCGCTCGACGCGATCCGGAGCGGGGCAAACTTCGCTGAAGTCTGCAGCGGTTTGTGCGAATGGATCGACGAGCTGCAGGCCGCGCAACACGCTGCCGGGCTCCTGAAGGGCTGGGTTTCCGAGGAGCTGATCAGCGGACTCGAATATTAAGCAGCTTTGTCATTCTCACGCAGGCGGGAGCCCAGGGTTTTTGTAACACGAATGGGAGTCTCATCGCCCGCCTGGTCTTTCCCGCTCGCCGCCGTAATTCCGCAACCTCATCGCCACTCGCCGCGCAACCGCAACACGATTCCCCGCAGACTTTCCGGCGTCGCCAATGTGGCGGGCACCGGGCTGGCAGCCGCCAGCGCGATCCGGGCGAAGAGTCTCCGCGGCCATAGCCGCAACAAGAGATTCTCGTGCTTGCGGCTGAACGAGCTGCCCCACAGGCCCCGCAGCGCCAGCGGAATCACCGGCACCGGCGTGCGCGCGATGATGCGCTGAACGCCGCGCTTGAAAGGATAAATCTCCCCGGTGTCGGTAATACGGCCTTCCGGAAAAATACAAACCAGCTCATTGGCCGCCAACGCTGCGGCGATCTCGGCATAGGCGCGTTCGAGCAATTCCGTATCTTCCCTGCGTGGTGCGATTTCGATGGCGCGCCCGGTGCGAAATATGAAATGCAGCAATGGAATACCGAAAATTTTATGATCGATCACGAAGCGCACCGGACGTTGCGCAGCCGCTGCGATGATCAGCGCGTCGACGAAACTCACGTGATTGCACACCAGCAGCGCCGCACCCTTCTCGGGAATGTTTTCGAGACCGTGCTTTTCCAGCCGGTAAATCGAATGCACGAGCAGCCAGATCAAAAAACGCATCAGAAATTCCGGCGCCAGAGTAAAGATGTAAAGCACGACGAATGCGTTCAGGATGCCAGTGGCGAGCAGCAGTTGCGGTATCGTCAGGCCGACGCCCAGCAGGGCGATCGCAAGCGCGGCGGCGATCACCATGAAGAGCGCGTTCAGGATGTTGTTTCCGGCGATGATGCGCGAACGATGCTCGGGATCGCTGCCCAACTGGATCAGCGCGTACAGCGGCACGATGTAAAAGCCGCCGAACATGCCGATCAGAACGAGATCGACGACCAGCCGCCAATGCTGCGGCTGCCGCAGAAATTCGAGCGCTCCTATCAGTTGCTGCGGCTCGAGCGCGCGGCTCGCAAAATAAAAGTCGATCGCGAACAGCGTCAAGCCGATAGCCCCGAACGGCACCAGCCCGATCTCGACTTTGCGCCCGGACAGGCGTTCGCATAACAGCGACCCGACACCGATGCCGATGGAAAATACCATCAGCAGCAGGGTTACGACGCTCTCATTGCCGCCGATCACGGACTTGCCGAGATTCGGAAACTGCGACACGAATACCGCGCCGTAAAACCAGAACCACGAAATGCCGAGTATCGCCAGAAACACCACCCGATTGCAGCGCGTGAAGCGAAGATTGCGCAGCGTTTCGCTAACCGGGTTCCAGTTGATTTCGAGTTGCGGCGCCGGCGCCGGTGTATA
>JBGTFJ010000319.1:0-2877 GCA_041747355.1 Burkholderiales bacterium | reverse complement strand
AGCGCGCTCGCGTAACGCACAAACAACAACTCGAACAGGAACAGTTAACGCGTCGACAGGAGTTGGCGTTGATCTCCAAAGAGGTCGATGCACAGCGTCGCGACATCGGCGATTTGCAGCGTGACGAGGAACGGCTTGCCAAACTTCTTGAGCGCATAGAAAAAATTGTCGCATCGAAGCCCAAAGCGCCGGCGCCGGGACGTGACGAGGAGCGCGATCAGCCCCTCTCGCGTCATCGATCCGGCGCTTTCGAACAATTCAAGGGCAAGCTGAATTTGCCGGTGCAGGGGGAACTTGCGCACCGTTTCGGCAGTCCACGTCCCGATGGCGGAACGGTGTGGAGGGGGTTGTTTATTCAGGCCGGCAGCGGGCAGGCTGTGCAGGCGATCGCATCGGGACGGGTGGTATTCGCCGACTGGTTGCGCGGCTTTGGCAACCTGATGATCGTCGACCACGGCGAAAACTACATGAGCCTGTACGGTAACAACGAAACCCTGTATAAGCAGGTCGGCGAAGCAGTCGCTCGCGGCGAGCGAGTGGCCGCAGTCGGAAACAGCGGCGGCAACGCCGGTTCGGGTCTATACTTTGAAATGCGGTATCGGGGCAAGCCCTTTGACCCGATGGGTTGGCTGAATCCAAAATAGATTCAAAAGCGGACGCTGCGGAATTCAGCCGCAATAGTCTGCCGGAGAGTCGCTTGTTCCAGGCTGGTTGATTAGGAGTTTCAGTAATGCGCACCAGAATGCATCACCTCGGGCTCATCGTGATCGGCGCCGTTCTCGGCGTAATGATCAGCCTGAATTTTTCCGCGGTCGCCGAAAAAGATACCGGCGTGCCGCTGCCGATCGAGGAGTTGCGGGCGTTTACCGAAGTTTTCGGCCGCATCAAGGCCGACTACGTCGAGCCCGTCGAAGACAAAAAGCTGATCACCGAAGCGATCAACGGCATGTTGACCGGCCTGGATCCGCATTCTTCGTATCTGGATGCCGATGCGTTCAAGGAGTTGCAGGTCGGTACGCAAGGCGAATTTGGCGGCCTCGGCATCGAAGTCGGCATGGAAGACGGCTTCGTCAAGGTCGTCTCGCCGATCGAAGATACGCCAGCATACAAAGCCGGGCTCAAGTCTGGCGATCTGATCATCAAACTCGATGATGTCGCGGTAAAAGGGCTGGCGCTGAACGATGCGGTCAAGCGCATGCGCGGCAAGCCGAATTCGCAAATCACGCTGACGGTCGTGCGCAAGGGTGAGACCAAGCCTCTGGTATTCACGCTGACGCGCGCCGTCATCAAGATTCAAAGCGTCAAATCGAAAATGATCGAGCCGGACTACGGCTATATTCGCGTCACCCAGTTCCAGGAGCATACGGGTGAAGTCCTCGCCAAGACGATCGAAGGCATGTACGTCGAGAACAAAACCGCGCTGAAAGGCCTGATCCTCGATCTGCGCAACGATCCGGGCGGGCTGTTGAACGGCGCGGTTGCCGTGTCGGCGGCGTTCTTGCCGAAAAATTCGCTAGTCGTCTATACCGACGGCCGCACCGAAGACGCGAAAATGAAGCTGACGGCGAACGGCGAACACTACTTGCGCGGTCCTGGACGTGACGACTATTTGAAGAACCTGCCTGCGGGGGTCAAAAACGTGCCGATGGTCGTTCTGGTCAACGGCGGCTCGGCGTCGGCTTCCGAGATCGTCGCCGGCGCGCTGCAGGATCATAAACGCGCGATCATCATGGGCACGCAGACGTTCGGCAAAGGCTCGGTGCAAACCATCCTGCCGCTCGGCAACAACACGGCTATCAAGCTGACCACGGCACGCTACTACACGCCGAATGGCCGCTCGATTCAGGCTAAAGGCATAACGCCCGATATCGTCGTCGAGGATGCGACAGTGACCGGCGCCGAGGTCGCGCTGAAGCTTCGCGAAGCGGATTTGACGCGCCACCTGAGCAACGGTGAGAAACAGGACCCGCCGAACAAAAAACTGGAAATCGAGATCATTCCGGCCAATCCCGCGCCTGCCCCGACGCCCGCGCCCGGAAGCACGCCAAAGGAGCCGACTCCGACGCCGACGCCCGAAACCAAGCTGGAGCCCGGCGAGATCGTCTCGAAGAACGATTATCAGGTCAACCAGGCGGTAAACCTGCTCAAAGGCTTGCAGGTATTGTCGCTGAAAAACTGATCCTCATCTTTCCCGCTCGCGACGCTGCCGTGTTCGCTCACGGCAGCGTTTTTTTATTGCGCGTCGCAAGCGACAAGCGAGCGGAACACGAGTACAACGCATCGCCGCATGCAATGACGGTTGCAATCCGAAATCGATGAGCTGCGACCGCGATGCTCAGGCACATCTGAATCATGAATGACGAACAACTGCTGCGCTACAGCCGGCACATTCTGCTGCCGCAGATCGGCATAGAAGGACAGCAAAAACTGCTCGCCTCGCACGCGCTGGTCATCGGCGCCGGCGGCCTCGGCTCGCCGATCGCCCTGTATCTTGCCGCCAGCGGAGTCGGCACGATTACGATCTGCGACGGCGACACTGTCGATCTGACCAATTTGCAGCGTCAAATCGTTCATCACACCGCCTCGATCGGCGCCGCCAAGGTCGAATCCGCGCGCGCGACGATGACGCTGATCAATCCCGAAGTCCGGGTGAATGCGGTGAATGAACGACTCTCACCGGCGCGGCTCGATGAGCTGGTTGCGGACGCCGATGTCGTGCTCGATGCCAGCGACAACTTCCCGACCCGCCACGCCTTGAACCGCGCCTGCGTGAAATTCAGGAAGCCGCTGGTCTCGGGCGCGGGCGTGCGCTTCGACGGGCAAATCACTGTGTTCGATTTGCGCGACGCCGAGAGCGCCTGCTACCACTGCCTGTTC
>JBGTFJ010000318.1:0-3695 GCA_041747355.1 Burkholderiales bacterium | reverse complement strand
ATCCGATCCGGCTGCGCGCCAGGCGCGTCGAGCGCGTGCTGGGCGTTTCATTTCCGGCGCGCAAAATATCGCCGCTTTTGCGCAGATTGCATCTGAGCTTCGTCGAACAAGACGGCGAGTTTCATGTGACGCCGCACAGCTACCGTTTCGATCTCCAGCGCGAAGAAGACCTGATCGAGGAAATCGCGCGCATCCACGGCTACGACAAGCTGCCAGCAAATAAGCCGAACAGCGAAATGGCCATAACGCCCGCGCCGGAAACCGTGCGCGGCATCGATGCCCTGAAGGCGATGCTGGTCGCGCGCGAGTATCACGAGATTGTCAGCTACAGCTTTGTCGATCGGGCGTGGGAATCGGACATCGCGGGCAATCCGCAACCGATTGCGCTCAAGAATCCGATCTCGAATCACATGAACGTAATGCGCAGCAGTTTGCTCGGCGGGCTGCTCGACGCGTTACGCCATAACTTGAACCGCCAGCAGGCGCGCATCAGGATTTTCGAAATCGGTCGCTGCTTCATCCGCGATGCCGATGGCATAGTGCAACCAGAGCGCGTAGCTGGATTGTGTTATGGAAGTGCGTTTCCCGAACAGTGGGGTGTGGACGCGCGCGCCGTGGATATTTTTGACGTCAAGGCCGATCTCGCCGCGTTGTGTGCGCCTTTGCCGCTACGAACCGAAGCCGCGCAACGCGATGTATTCCATCCCGGCCGCTGCGCGCGTGTTTTTATTGACGATAGCTTCGCCGGCTGGCTCGGCGCCTTGCATCCGAAGTGGCAACAAAAATACGGTCTGCCGGAGGCCCCTGTTTTGTTCGAAATCGAATGCGCAGTCCTGGCGGAAAAGACGCCGCCGAGGCATGTGGAAGTGCCCAGGTTTCCGATCGTCCGGCGCGATCTCGCTTTGCTTGTGGACGAGAAAGAGCCGGCGCAGATCGTGATCGATCGACTTCGGCAAGCTGCCGCCGGGAAGTCTGCCGAGTTTGAGTTATTTGATGTGTATTGCGGCCAAGGCGTTGAATCCGGTAAAAAAAGTCTTGCATTCCGCATATTATTACAAGATACTCAAAAGACCCTGATAGAGGCCGAAGTCGACGCGTTTATCGCGGAGATACTTGAAGTAACAGGGAAGAAGTTCGGCTATAAATTGCGGATATAAAGGGATAACAATGACTCTAACGAAAGCAGAGCTCGCAGAACTTCTGTTTCAGAAAGTCGGTTTCAACAAGCGCGAAGCAAAAGACATGGTGGAATCGTTTTTTGAAGAGGTTCGCGCAGCGCTAGAAGGGGGGGAGGTCGTCAAGCTTTCAGGGTTCGGCAATTTCCAGTTGCGCAACAAGCCGCAGCGCCCGGGCCGTAATCCGAAAACGGGTGAAGAAATTCCGATAACGGCGCGCCGGGTAGTGACTTTCCATGCCAGCCAGAAGCTGAAGGCGATGGTCGACAAGAGCTACCATGGAAACGAATCTTAAGGAAGTACTGCCGCCGATACCGGAAAAGCGCTACTTCACGATTGGCGAAGTCGGCGAACTGTGCGGCGTCAAGCCGCATGTGCTGCGTTACTGGGAGCAGGAATTCGCGCAACTGAAGCCGGTCAAGCGGCGCGGTAATCGCCGCTATTACCAGCATCATGAAGTGCTGCTGATCCGGCGCATACGCGAACTTCTATACGAGCAGGGATTCACGATCAACGGCGCTCGCCATCGTCTCGACGAATCCGAATCGAAGGCCGCGAAAAATGCCGCCTCCAAGAATCTGGGTATCCCCGAAATCCGGGCGCAAATCCAAAGCGTCATCGATTTGCTGCAGCAAGGGTAGGAGCTAGTCCGTACGGATTCAGCCCTTCGGGCCGGGGTCAATTTGAGCGCATCCCGTTGTCGCAAGAGGCCTGCGACACGTTACCGCGAAGCGGCCGTTTGCGGGAGCAGGCCTCACGGGCGCTTCCCGCCGGCGGGCGACTGCGTCGCTAACGTGTCCGCGCCGCTTGTTGTGGCCGGCACAACGGCGCATCTTGCTTCGCGGCCTGCGCTCAAATTGACCCCGGCGCAGGGCTGAATTATGCACGGACAAGCTCCGGTGGCGGTCTGATATAATTTCTGCGTTCGGGGCGTAGCGCAGCCTGGTAGCGTACCTGCATGGGGTGCAGGTGGTCGGAGGTTCGAATCCTCTCGCCCCGACCAGTTCTCTTGCTAACAATCTCGCTCCATCTACCAGCAGTTCCTTTCTGAATTTGCCTGCATTTAACCCTGTATTCGCTCAGGTCTCTTTCACCGGCGCTATCTCGTCAGCTTTTTGCTCACTTCTTCGACTTCGTCGCGCGCTGCGCCAGCTATCGTCGTTTTCATACTTCGTTTGTCGCTGTTCCGGGTTGCCGCAGCAGTTGTTAGTCCCGCATTTGAAAATCCGCGCCAACAAAGCCGCTGCAGAATCCAATAATGCTTAGGCTGGTTCAAAGCAATCGCCTCGAGGTTCTCGCCGACAGTATGCTTGCAACATGGCCAGAGCCGGCAGCGGACGATCTGCGCCCGCAGACGATCATCGTACCCAGCGCCGCCATCGCGCGCTGGCTCAAATACGCGATTGCCGATCGCAAGGGAGTCTGCTGCAACATCGAGTTTCCCTATCCGGCGCAGTTCATTTGGCGCACGTTCGCCGAAGTGCTGCCCGAGATTCCCGTAACCTCGCCATTCGATATCGGCAGCCTGGCGTGGCGTTTGTATGAGCGGTTCGCTGATCTGGGCACAGGCCAGGCGCTTGCGCCGTTGCGCGTTTATCTTGAGCGCGTCGACGCGCGTGGCAGCATGGATCTCGCCCGCCGCGTGGCCGGCCTGTTCGATCAGTATCTGGTGCTACGTCCCGATTGGCTGCAAGCCTGGCGCGCAGGCCGGCTGCTCGGCCTGGCTCCGCTCGAAACCGAACGCTGGCAAGCGCAATTGTGGCGCGAACTTTTGAATGGCGTGACGAGCATCGAGGAGCACCCGAAGGAAGCGGTTCTTGCCGAACTCGCCCGACTTCAGGCGACGCGAACCGACTTGTCGGCAATTCTGCCGGAACGAATAAACGTGTTCGGCGTGCCGCTTTTGCCGCCGCTTTATTGCGAAATCTTTTTGCGCCTGTCGCGTTTTACCGAGGTGGTGTTTTTCACGCTGAATCCATGCCGCGAGTATTGGGCCGATATCGTTTCGGAACGCGATCTCGCCCGCATGGCGCTCGAGAATCGAAGCAAAGCCGAGTTTCGCGACGTCGGGCATCCTCTCCTTGCATCGCTCGGCCGGCAACGCCGCGACAATCTCGCCCTGCTGGTCGCGATGGGCGGCGAAGAGGGCGTTGCCGACGAGGACGCGTTTGTAACGCCCGCTGGCAGCACGCTGCTGCATCGCTTGCAACGCTCGATTCTGAATCTCGACGATCTTGCCCATGACAGCGGTATCGATCTCGGCGATGGATCGGTCCGCATTCACGCCTGCCACAGCCTGACTCGGCAGCTTGAAGTGCTGCACGACCAGTTGCTCGACCAGTTCGAAGCGTGCGGCGATTTGCGCCCGGCCGACGTCGTCGTGATGCTGCCCGACCTCGATGCCGCCGCGCCGACTATCGATGCCGTCTTCGGCGCGGTGCCGCCGCGCCGCTTCATACCGTACGCCGTCACCGGCCGCCGGCGCCCCGATACGACACCGCTGTTGCGGGCATTCGCAAC
>JBGTFJ010000317.1:0-11732 GCA_041747355.1 Burkholderiales bacterium | reverse complement strand
CAGCGGATCAATGGCAGCCGGCTCACGGCAAAGCGCCTTCTTATCTCCGCGTCGATCAGGCGCTGCGCCTCCGCTCCGCGCTCCCGGTGCCGCCAGGTTTGCAAATCGACCAGCGGAAGAATGACGGTCTCGGCCGCGTGGATGCGCTGGACCGGTCGCCCGCCGATCGCCGGAAAAGTCGTCCGCAAGATCTCGTGGCGACGCGCGATCTCGCTCAAGCTGTTCTCCAATGCCGCGACATCGAGCTCTCCGGTCAGTCGCAGCGTCGCCGCAAAGTTGTAAGCGATGTTTGCCGCGTCCAGCGTATGCAAGAACCACGCGCGTTCCTGGGAAAACGACACGGGTAAATCGCCATCCCGGACCGCCGGCGGCAGCGGAGCGTATGCTTTCGGCCCGCTCGTTTCGAGGTGCGCGGCCAGCGCTGAAACAGAACATCCTTCCAGCAGCAGCCGGACCGGCAGATCTACCCGCAAAGCGTGGCGCACGCGAGAAACGATCTGCGCGGCCAGGAGTGAATGCCCGCCCAGCTCGAAGAAGTTGTCGTGGATGCCGATTCGGTCGATCTTCAGCACTGCCGCGAAGATTCCGGCAAGCTTTTCTTCGTTCGGCGTGCGCGGGGCGACGAAGGATTCTTCTAAGTGGTACTCGGGGGCCGGCAGCGCTTTGCGATCGAGCTTGCCGTTGGGGGTCAAGGGCAAAGCATCGAGCAATACAAAGGCTGCAGGCAGCATGTAGTCGGGGAGGCTGGCTTTGAGATGATCGCGCAGGGCTGCAATCTTCCCTTCGTACCTCAAAGGCAAATCCCCCCTGCCCCCCTTTTTCAAAGGGGGGTTCAGCCCGTCGCCTTTACCCGTTACTAGAGGACGGCTGGAAGGGGTTTCTCCCCCCTTTGAAAAAGGGGGGTTGGGGGGGATTTGCGGGGTGACCACGTAGGCGACTAGCCGCTTATCCCCCGGAGTATCTTCTCTGGCGACGACCGCGCAGGCTTGCACGTCGGGATGTTTCGCGAGTACGGCTTCGATCTCGCCGAGCTCGATCCGAAATCCCCGGATCTTGACTTGATGATCGATCCGTCCCAGGAACTCGATGTTGCCGTCTGGAAGATAACGCGCGAGATCGCCGGTCTTGTAGATGCGTGAATCGGGTTCTTCACTGAACGGGTTGGGGATGAACTTCTCTTTCGTCAGTTCGGGACGATTCAGATAACCACGCGCCAGACCTGCGCCACCGATGTGCAGTTCACCGGGAACACCGATGGGCACCGGGTTCAGGTAGGGGTCGAGGATGTAGACCTGGGTGTTGGCGAGGGGGCGGCCGATCGGGATCGATCCTGAGCGATGCCCTTCCTTCGGCACTTCGTACACGCAACTGCTGACCACGGTCTCGGTCGGCCCATACTCGTTAACGAGCCGGGTGCCTGGGGCGTGCTCGCGCCAGAAGGCGACGGTCTCGGCGGTCAGATTCTCACCGCCGATGACAAACGCCCGAGTCCGGTTCGCCGCCTCGGCGGGAGACAGCTGCTCACTTAGTAAAACGAGATGGGCCGGAGTTATTTTGACCAGACTCAAATCGCAGGCCTTTCTCAGGGCAGTCGCCAAGGCGTCGACGCTCAGCTTTTCCGGTGCGAGATGGACGGTGTGACCCACGAGTAAAGGCGCAAACAACCCGGTAACGGTCAGATCGAAGGACAGCGATGAGTGCACCAGCGCGCCGTCTCCCTGTTCGACGGCATACGCCTTGGTGCACCAGCAAAGATAATTGGTCAGCGCGCAGTGCTCGATCGCAACCCCTTTCGGTCTTCCGGTCGAGCCTGAGGTGTAGATCACATAGGCGAGGTTGTCCGAGGTGGTTGTCGTCTCGGGGTTCGTGACCGGGTAGCGATCGAACGCTTCGGCTTGATCGATGAATAGGCAGTGCGCGGCATGCTCAGGCAGCGTGTTTTTGAGTCTGCTTTCGGTGATGAGAACCATCGCCTTGCTGTCTTCGAGCATGAAGGCCAACCGTTCCGTCGGATATTCCGGATCGAGCGGCACATAAGCTCCGCCGGCTTTGAGAATCCCCAATAACCCGACCATCATCTCCAGCGAGCGCTTGACACAAAGACCAACCAGGACGTCAGGGCCGACCCCGAGCGCGATCAGATGATGGGCGAGCTGGTTGGCGCGGACATTGAGTTCCGCGTAGGTCAGCTTTTCATTCCGGAAGACCACCGCGATCGCATTGGGAGTCTTCTCAACCTGGGTTTCGAACAGGCCGGCGATCGTCAAATGTCGCGGGTAATCGGTCTGGGTGTTGTTCCAGTCGATCAAGACTTGCTCGCGTTCAGCCCTGGTCAGCAACTGCAGTTGCGAGAGTTTGCTTTCGGGGTTGGCGACAACTCCGGCCAGCAGTGTTTCGTAATGCCAGAGCAGCCGTCTTATAGTCGCGCCCTCATACAACTCGGCGTCATACTCGCAACTGATTCGTAAAGCCGTTTTGCAATCGGCAGCCAGAACCAGCAGATCGCATCTCGCGGCGTGTTCAGCGATATCGGCAAAATCCGCTTCGGTCTGCGGCGTTTCGGCGAGGCCGGGCGGCGCGTCGAACAACGCCAGCATCACTGAAAAAATCGGCGCGCGGCTTGCATCCCGATCGCCGCCGTTAACCTCCACCAGGTTCTGGAAAGGGTAATCGCGGTGGGCGGCGGCGCTTGCAGCGGTTTGCGCGACGCGCTCGAACAACGCTTTGACGCTGGGATCGCCGGTGAGATCGGTGCGTAAAGCGAGCGGATTGGTAAAACGTTCCGGACTGGCCGCTCCCTCGCGCAGGCTGTCGGACGAGAACGAACCGACGATCACATCTTGCTGACCGGTATATCGAAGCAGCAGTGTTTTGAATGCGGCGAGCAAGGTAACGAATAAGCTGACTCCTTGCGCCGCGCAAAAGCCCTTGAGCGTCGCATAGACCTGCTCATCGAGCTCGATATCCTCACTGGCCCTGATGAACGACTGGACTTGCGGACGCGGATGATCCAGGGGAGTTTCCAGCATCGGCAGTTCCCCGGCCAACTGCTCGTGCCAGTAAACCCGCTGTTCGGCCAGGCTTGCTGTTACGCCAGGCGTTCTATGGACTGCCCCGCCGTCCAGGGTCTCAAACTGCATCGATCGCCTCGACGCGTTCTTCTGGCTGATTCACTCGTCGCACCACAACATAATTATCGAGAACCAGAATATCGAGTCCGGCACGCAGAAATGTCGCCATCGCCTCTTCAGGTGTCCGCACGATCGGTTGTCCACGAACGTTGAATGATGTGTTCAGTAAAACCGGGATGCCGCTCAGCTTTTCGAACTCATTCAACAAGACCCAGAAGCGAGGATTGCTCTCGTGTGATACGGTCTGCACGCGCGCCGATCCATCGACGTGGGTGACCGCAGGCAACTGTTCGCGATATGCCGCCCTGACCTGGGTGACGAACAGCATATGGGCGTAAGTCGCTTCGTCCCCGGCGTCGATCGCAAAAAATCGCGCTGCCGCCTCCGCGGTAACGGCCGGAGCGAATGGCCGGAAATCCTCACGCTGCTTGATGAGCTGGTTGACTCGATCTCGCATTCCCGGATCCCGAGGATCGGCGAGGATGCTGCGGTTACCCAAAGCGCGAGGTCCAAATTCCATGCGCCCCTGAAACCAGCCGACGATGCGGCCTTCGGCCAGATCTGCGGCAATCTGTTGAGCGAGATCGTCGAATGAATGAAAAAAGGTCGCTTTACATCTCGACTGCTTTTCCAAAAATTCCTCGATAAGCGCGGGAGCGTAGCCTGGCCCCCACAGAGGTTGCGCCATTTTCGCGAAACGGCTCCGGGTATCATGCAGATGCTGGGTATATAACGCCGCGCCCAATGCGGAGCCGTCGTCGCCGGCGGCCGGTTGAATGAAAATATCCTTAAACATTCGGCTGCGCCTGATGACGCCGTTGGCGGTGCAGTTGAGCGCGACACCTCCGGCCATGCAAAGCCGGTTCAAAGCGGTCTCTTTTTTGAAGTGCCACAGCACATGCATCATAGCCGCTTGCAAAACCGACTGCAGCGCCGCTGCGATGTCCCTATGGGTTTGCGTAAGCCCGGAGCCTGGCTGCCTCGGCGGGCCGAAATGCGCGGCCAGCACGGCTATGACGCCATCATGGGTTTCTTTTTCCCGCAGGTTCTTGTCCGCGGCAAGTACGGGAATGGTGTAGACACCGCCGTCTTTGAGGTGGACGAAATCCTTGAACTTGTTGAAATGAACGCGCGCATTGCCGTACGGCGCCAGGCCCATCACCTTATATTCGTCGAGGCCAAAATCGAAACCCAGATAGTGGGTGACGATGCCATACAGGATGCCAACGGAATGGAGCGCCGGAATCTGCTTGAGAATCTCGATCGTGTTGTCACGGTGGCCGATAGCTACCGTCACGCTATGCATTTCGCCCATTCCGTCGGAAACGAGGATCAGGGATTCATCATATCCGCTGACGTAGAAAGCGCTCGCCGCATGGGCCAGATGATGCGGCACCTGGATCAACTTGTCGGCCAGACCCGTTGCCGGGAAGTGTTCCTCTATGCAGCGCTTTTGGGCTTCCCGGGAATAGACTTCCGCGTATCGTCTTTGGGTAAACTCATCGTGATCGTAATACGATACATAGGGTTCGTAGGCGAATCCGTGCGCCAGATAATCGATGGCGTCGAGGCTGAGACTGGCGGATTCAAGGCAATATTTGATGCTGTTGACAGGGAAAGAGCCGGTCCCCTTCATTCCTGAAAACCGTTCTTCCGCGGCCGCTGCCTTTATATGGCCCGTGCTGACCAGTGCGGCAGCCGAATCGAACCCTTGAGCGATTCTGTAGTGCCGCGGTGATAGCCCGGGAAATTCTTTCTTTTTGAACGGCACGCTGTTGTGCAGTCCGCTGATGCCGATTATGTTCAAAACCTAATCCCCTGAGCGCACGAGCAGCGGCGCTTCGACCTCGTTCAGCAGGTTCGCTATTTCCTCCTCGCTGATGTTCTCCATCAGCGTGTGCGCGATCACCGCCGCCAGTTCAGCGACGGTCGGACGTTCAAACAAGCTGCGCAGCGGCAGTTCGACTTTCAAGCTCGCCCTGATCCGCGAGATGACCTGTGTCGCCAGCAGCGAATGGCCACCCAGTTCGAAGAAATTGTCGTGGATGCCGATCTTGTCGAGCTTCAATACCTCAGCCCAGATCGCAGCGAGCGTCTCTTGGGTTGGGGTGCGCGGGGCGACATAGGAGGCTTCGGCACGGCACTCGGGGGCCGGCAGCGATTTGCGATCGAGTTTGCCGTTCGGGGTCAACGGCAGCTTGTCGAGAACGACAAAGGCAGACGGCAGCATATAGTCTGGCAGAGTTTGTTTCAGGTGGTCGCGAAGCCTGGCATCGCCTGGCGCGTTTTCTTCGGCGGCGACCACATAGGCGACCAGCCTTTTGTCTCTTGGAGTGTCTTCTCTGGCGATCACCGCGCAGGCATTGACTTGCGCATGCCGATTCAGCACCGCTTCGATCTCGCCGGGTTCGATCCTGAAGCCCCGGATCTTGACCTGATGGTCGATCCGCCCCAGGAACTCGATATTGCCGTCGGCAAGATAACGCACGAGATCGCCGGTCTTGTAGAGACGGGCGCCACGTTCTTCACTGAACGGGTTCGGGATGAACTTTTCTTGCGTCAGTTCGTGCCGGCTCAAGTACCCCCGGGCCAGACCTGCGCCGCCGATGTGGAGTTCACCGGGGACGCCGATCGGTACCGGATTCAGTTGTGGGTCGAGGATGTAGACCTGGGTATTGGCGATCGGGCGGCCGATCGGAACCGAGGAGACGATCGATTGCGGGGTGACCGTATGGCAGCAGGTGAAGGTCGTGTTCTCGGTCGGGCCGTAGCCGTTGATCAACCGGCAGCCGGAGGCGGCGGGCAGAAACTTCCTGACGTGAGACACCGACAACACATCGCCGCCTGCCAGCAGTTGCCGCAGTCCGGTCAATCTTTCGAGATGGTGATCGACCATCAGGTGAAACAGGGAGGCAGTCAGCCACAAGGTGGTGATCTTGTCATGCGTCAACGCATCGGCTAACTCGTCAAGCGAAGGCGTATGCGGCGGGAACACGACCAGCCGGGCGCCATTCAACAGCGCGCCCCAGATCTCGAACGTCGAGGCGTCGAACGAGATCGGGGCGAACTGTAGGAAGGTCTGCGCGGCATCGAAGTCGGCGTAGTCGGTATCCTTGACCAGCCGCACGACACCGCGGTGGGGAACCATCACGGCCTTGGGCGTCCCGGTGGATCCCGAGGTGTAGATCACGTAGGCGAGGTGGTCGGGATTTACCTTCGGTTCGGGATTGGTGTCGGGACAGTGTTGCGGATCGGCGGCCAGACACTCCAGGATAATGAGCTTCGCGCGATACCGGGGCAGCGAAGCTTCCAGCTTCTCCTGGGTGATCAATACCGTAACGTTGCCATCGTCCAGCATGAAGGCCAGACGTTCTTCAGGGTAAGACGGGTCGAGGGGGAGATAGGCGCCGCCGGCTTTGAGAATGCCGAGTAGAGCAACCACCATCTCGAGCGAGCGTTCGACGCAGACACCGACCAGCACTTCGGGGCCGACGCCCAAACTGATCAGATGGTGGGCGAGCTGGTTGGCGCGGCGGTTGAGTTCGGCGTAGGTCAGTTCTTTGTTCTGGAAGACCAGCGCGATTGCATCGGGAGTCTTCTCAACCTGGGTTTCGAACAGGTCGGAGACGGTCGAATGTCGCGGATAATCAGTTCCGGTGTCGTTCCAGTCGATCAGCAGCTGTTGGCGCTCAGGCTGGGTCAATAAAGGCAGGTCAGACAGGCGTTGATCGGGGTCGGCGACGATGCCTTCCAGTAACGTCCGGTAGTGGCCGAGTAAACGCGCAATCGTCTCGACATCGAACAGCTCGGTGCTGAAATCGGCATCGAGTCTTAGCTCGTCGACGCTTTCGACTACGGCGACGCTCAAATCAAACTTGGCGCTTTTGTGTTCGAATTCGAGCTCTGAAACCGTTATCCCGGGCAAGCGCAGTTCGCGAGACCCCGTGTTGTGCAGCACGAACATCACCTGAAACAACGGCGAATGACTCATGCTGCGTTCGGGATTCAGTTCCTCGACGAGTTTCTCGAACGGCAAATCCTGGTGCGCGTAGGCGCTGAGCGCTGTTTCGCGCACGCGGTGCAGCAATTCACGGAAACCCGGATTGCCGGAAAGATCGCTGCGCAGCACCAGCGTGTTGACGAAGAAGCCGATCAGATCCTCGGTTTCGGCGCGCGTGCGGCCGGCGATCGGAGAACCGATGACAATGTCTTCCCGGCGAGTGTAACGCGACAGCAGCACCTTGAACGCAGCGAACAGCGCCATGAACAACGTTGCTCCTTCACGCCGACTAACCGTCTTCAACGCGGCGCCTAACCGGTTAGGCAAGATCCGCGTCTGGCGCGCGCCTTTGAAACTCTGCAATGCCGGACGCGCCCGGTCGGCCGCCAATTCCAGTAGTGGCGGCGCGCCGTTCAACTGCGCTTTCCAATACTCAAGCTGGTTTTCGAGCGTGGGCCCTTGCAGCCACTGCCGCTGCCAGGATGCGTAATCCGCGTATTGAATCGGAAGCTCGGGAAGCGGTGAAGCAAGCCTCGCGCTGTAAGCGCGATAAAGCTGTTCAAGCTCCCGATACAACACGCCCATCGACCAGCCGTCAGAAACGATATGATGCATCGTGAGAAACAGCACGTGCTCGCGTTCGGCCAGGCGCAACAAGCTCGCGCGTAGCAACGGCCCGTGGCTCAAATCAAAAGGCCGCTGCGATTCCTCGGCGGCCAGCCGCACGACTTCGGCATCGCTCGCGGCCTTGTCTTTCTGTTGAAGAGTGGCTACCGGCAGCGGCAAATCCAGGAACGGCGCGATGAGCTGCATCGGTTGCTCATCGACGCTGACAAAGGTCGTGCGCAGGACTTCGTGGCGTTGCGCGATCTCGTTGAGACTTTTTTTGAGGGCGCGTACATCGAGTGCGCCGACGAGGCGCATGACTGCGGGAACGTTATACAGCGCGGATCCCGGCATTAAGCTGTCGATGAACCACAGCCGCTGCTGGGCAAACGAGGCGGGAAGGAGAAAAGCGTCCTTTTCCAATCGCGGACCTCTAACTTCCCTTGCGCAAACCGTTCGGCAATGTGAATTCCCCCTGCGCGGACACGCGCATGCGTCGCGATTGTCGCGAAACCGCGTCCATCACCGATGGGTTCAGGCCGCCGGTCGCGGCCTGCGCGATCGCTTCGGCAAGCGCCGCGACGGTGGGCCTCTCAAACAAGGTGCGCAACGGCAATTCGAGCCGGAACTCGTTACGGATGCGCGACATCGTCTGCATCGCGAGCAAAGAGTCGCCGCCCAATTCAAAGAAATTATCGTCGCTGGCTACCTCCTGCAGGTTGAGCACGGTGGCCAAAATACCCGCCAGCCGTTCTTCAACCAGCGCGCGCCGAGCGTCGGGATCCGGTTTGGCACGCTCGCCGCGCAACACGGAATCCAGAACGCAGGCGGCCTTGGCTTGTTGCGCCAACTTCAGGCGCTGAATTTTGCCGGCCGGCCCTTTCGGTAAATCTGCGACAAAGCAAATTTTACTCGGCGTCTTGAAGTCGCCGATCTCACTTCGGCAAAAGCGCAGCAGCTCGCGTTCGTCGCAGTTTGCGTCAGATTTCAGCACGACGTAACCAACGATATCTTCGCCCCAATGTGCGTCCGGAATACCGACGGCAGCGGCTTCCGCGACCGCCCAATGCCTGAGCAAAGCTTCGTCGATCTCCCGCGGGGCGATGTTTTCTCCAGCTTTGATGATGAGTTCCTTGATCCGTCCGACGATAAAAAAATAGCCGTCGTTATCCTGGTAACCCAGATCACCGGTGCGCATCCAGCCGCCAGCTTCGAAGAGTTCAGTTGTCGCCCCTGAATCCTTGTAATACCCTTCGCTGACGCTCGCGCCGCGAATTACGATCTGACCGCTCGTACCTGAAGGCACATCGCAACCCTCCGAGTTCACGACCCTGACCGCGAACCCATATGGAACTCCGGCGGAGGCGACTTTTCTGATGGCGGGAGGCAGCGGATTCGAGAGGATCACGCCACCTGCTTCGGTCATCCCCATCGCCTCGATCAGGGGCAACCCAAACTTTTCTTCGAAGGCGCGGTGCTGGTCTGGCGCGAGCGGCGCCGAGGAAGAACGCGCGAAACGTACATGCGTCAGGTCTGCGCCGGTGCGCACCGGATCGGTCCGGTGCAGCAGATGAGAGATAAGGGTCGGCACAAGAGCGAACCACGTGCAACGGTATGCGCTCACCCAGTTCCAAAACGAATTTGCATTGAATCTTCGCGGCAGCACCACGCAGCCGCCGCTTAAAAGCGTCGGCAGTAACGTGATGGTCAGCGCATTCATGTGGTATAGCGGAAGCACACACAAAGAACGGTCGTGCCGATCAAGCTGATGCGCTCGAACCGTGTTCACAGCGCCCGCGAGCAGGTTGCGATGAGACAAGAGCACACCTTTGGGTTTTCCCGTGCTGCCCGAGGTGTAAGCCAATAGCGCTTGATCGTCGTCGGCCACTTCGGTCAACGGTCGGATAAAGTTTTCCGCTTCGCTCGAGGCGGCACTGGCATCGGCGGCGATGATTTCAAGCGGGCGACCGGTTTCGGCGAAGGCCGCATCCATCACCTGGCGATATTCGTCGGATAAGAAGATCGCTTTCGCTTCCGAATCATCCAGAACGTACGTCAACTCCGATTGCGCACCGCTCATGTTAAGCGGCACAGGGACCAAGCCCCCGTACATGGCCCCGAGCAGCGCCTCGATGGTGAATAGTCCGTTGTCGAGCAGCAGCGCAATCTTGTCACCTTTGCCGAATCCCAGACCAAGCAGACGACCAGCCAACGCGGCGGCACGTTGCTGAAGTTCGGCATAAGTCAATTCTCGTTTGTCGTCTGGGCTGATAAGGCAGATCACATTGCCTCGCGACTGCGCCATCCGATCGACCAGCGTACGAATAGTCATGACTTCACCCTCGAATCCGGTCGAGCTTCAGCACTGCGGCAAAGATTTCGACAAGTGCGGGCCTGGTATGCGCCACGGGTCACGGTTCGTGAGCAACGTTCCTTGGCGCCCATCAAGCACTGCTTCTTGGTTTTCGCGACAGCAAGTCGAGGAGCTTGCGTCTTTCCGGAGAAAGGTCTTCTATGATGCGCTCATGCGGCGAAGTCGACGCGACAGAACCGGTTACCGCCTTGCATTTCAACGCAAGATCCTCGAGATATCTTTCGAACGGCGCAATGCTTACACGCTCGATAAAGGCCAACGCTGCTTTGCGCGAGGCATCAGATACCCGCCTCGTAGGTTTCGCGGCTGGAGTGCAACGCGTCGAGCGCCGCGAGCCAGGGCGCGATGTCTTGGTCGGGCACGTCGGGCACGGGAAGTAAACGCTCGTCGAGACGCTCCTCGTAGCGTTCTATCGGCGTAAGCGGAACCCAGAACTTGCCCGCTTTCAAGACAGCCAGCACTGCCACGATCATCATTGCGCCAGGCTCGAAAAGCAGGACTACTGGCTCGGCTTTTGTTCCAAGTTTTTCGATGATCGCGGCCGCAAGCCGATTCGCCGTCGAATCGAGCTGCGCGTAAGTCAACGTTCGGTCTTCGGCGCTGACGGCGATCCGGTCTGAATGAAGCGCAACCCGCCTCGCGAAACGCCGCGGCAGCGTCTGTTCGACTTCGCTCTTTGGGAATGGCACGAATGCCGTGGACGCGTTTGCCGTGACCCGGCAAGTCTTGTTTTCGATCTTCATCTTCGGCTCAATTCGCGACGTTCGCCTGCTCGCTGTCGATCTCATCGATCATTTGCGTAAGCTCTTCTTTTCCTAACTGCTCAAGCTGGCGTTCAATGACCGCTGCAGCCAGCTGCGCAATGTTCGGCGCCTCGAACAGCGCCCGCAGCGGCAGATCGATGTTGAATGCCTGACGGATGCGCGAAATCACCTGGGTTGCCAACAGCGAATGGCCGCCGAGGTCGAAGAAGTTATTGTGAATGCCGATACCATCGATCCTGAAGACTTCCGACCAGATATCGGCAAGCGTCCATTCGATTCCGGTGAGCGGAGCGCTCTGCGGCATCTGCGGCTGATACTCAGGCGCCGGCAACGCTTTACGATCGAGCTTCCCGTTCGGAGTCAAAGGCAAAGCATCGAGCATGACGAAGGCCGACGGCAGCATATATTCGGGAAGCCTCGCTTTGAGATGATCGCGCAAGGCCGTAACGCTGCCGTCGTCCGCCACCACATACGCAACCAGTCTTTCATCTCCCGGAGTATCTTCTCTGGCAATGACCGCACACGCTTGCACATCGGCATGCTGATTCAGCACCGCTTCGATCTCGCCAGGCTCGATCCGAAAGCCTCTGATCTTGACCTGATGATCGATGCGTCCCAGGAACTCGATGTTGCCGTCGGCCAGGTAACGCGCGAGATCACCGGTCTTGTAGAGACGAGACCCGGGTTCTGCGCTGAACGGGTTCGAAATGAACTTCTCGGCAGTCAGTTCGGGACGATTCAGATAACCGCGCGCCAGGCCGGCGCCGCCGATGTGGAGCTCGCCGGCCACTCCAACAGGGGTGGGATGCAGGTACGGATCCAGGATGTAGACCTGGGTGTTGGCGATCGGGCGGCCG
>JBGTFJ010000316.1:0-4094 GCA_041747355.1 Burkholderiales bacterium | reverse complement strand
CACGGCGGCAAGCGGCCGCAAGGCAAGATCGTGATCCAGGATCGTATCGCCGATATCATGTTTCAACTGATGCTGCTGCGACCGACCGAGTTCGACATCATCGCCTGCCCGAATTTGAACGGCGATTATCTGTCGGACGCGATTGCCGCGGAGGTCGGCGGCGTCGGCATAGCGCCGGGGGCTAATATTTCCGATGAGGTCGCGGTGTTCGAGGCAACGCACGGCACCGCGCCCAAGTATGCAAATCAGGACAAGGTCAACCCCGGCTCGCTGCTGTTTTCCGGCGTGATGATGCTCGAGCACATTGGCTGGAACATTGCCGCGGACCTGATCAGTGCAGCCTACCCGCGAGTCATCAAGGAGAAAATCGTCACCTACGATTTCGCACGGCAGATGAAAGGCGCGCACGAGGTCTCGACCAGCGGTTTCGCCGATGCGTTGATCGCCCAGATCCAGGGCTCGCTCGACCTGAAGGCGTTCCGCGCGCAACGGCGGGCTGTGATCGAGCAGGACCGTACCCGGCGCGAGCAAGAGCGCGTCGCCCATCCCTATTCGACGATGAAAGCGACCGGGCGGGCGCCGCTGACCATACGCGAAGTGATGACGCCGAATCCGATCCGGGTGGCGCCCGATACGTCAGTCGAGGAAGCGGTAGAGCTTATGCGCGAAAATCGGATCAGCAGCGTGCTGGTCGAGCCCGGCGTGGATGGCCAGTGGGCGATCATGACGCAGAAGGACGTGATCAGCCGCATCGTCCACGCCAACCGCACGCCGCATGAAGTGAAGGCGGAAGAAATTGCGACCAAACCGCTCTTCACGCTGCCGGGCGATACCTCACTTAACGAGTGCGTCGAACAGATGCTAAAGCGGAATATCCGCCGTATCGTCGTCGCGCAAGACGACCAACCCGTCGGTATCGTCAGCGACACCGACATTTTCAGGCTGGTCGAAGAGTTCGGCTTCAAGCGGTTGTATTTCTAGCAACGAATAGTTTCAGACATCCGAATGCTGGATGCTCCTCTCGTTCGGCCGCGTTCCGGGCCAAACCGCTCGATGCTTACGTAAACTGTGCTGAGCGTGCCGGTAGAATAATCAGTTGGTTCCCGCAAGAATCGAGCGACATTGGTTCTCCGAGACCCGAATCTCGGCCAGCATTACGTCAATTTCCCCTCGTTGCTGTTCCAATTGCATGCGGCGCTTTTCAAGAATAAGCAGGAATTTCAGCAGTTGCGGATTTTCGTTTTGGGCAGAATCGTATAGCTCGAACAGCTCGCGAATCTCGCTCAAAGCAAACCCCAGACGCTTGCCGCGTAAAGTGAGCTTAAGACGAGCCCGGTCGCGACGGCTATAGACGCGATTGCGGCCCTCACGGGCCGGCGCGAGCAAGCCCTGATCTTCGTAAAAACGAATGGTCCGAGGGGTGATATCGAATTCGCGCACTAGCTCCGAAATGGTGTAGGACATTTTCATTGTGCTTTGCAACATAAACCGTTAGACTGGCCTATTCTGATTTCCCTTGACGTAAACGTCAATAAAATATGAGCGTTGCCGTACGTATCGTAACGCAACAGCAGACGTTGTCGGCGCTGCATTATCCTCATGCGGAGCCGCCGGCGCCTGGTCAAACTATCGAGGTGGCGCCGGGCCTTTATTGGTTGCGGATGCCGTTGCCGTGGGCGCTCGACCACGTCAATGCGTGGCTGTTGCGCGATGGCGAAGGCTGGATTGCCGTCGATACCGGCTGCGGTTCGGACGAGACGCGGGCGCTGTGGGAGCGCGTGTTTGACAGCGCGCTCGAAGGCTTGCCGATCAAGTCCGTCATTGTTACTCACTTCCACCCCGATCATGTCGGTTTGGCGTCCTGGTTGACCGAGCGCTTCGGGGCGAATTTCTGGATGACCGCTGCGGAGTACCTGACCGGACAGGCGTTACTGCAAAACCTGAGCCTTTATTCAAATGAGGCCATCGGCGAGATGTTTCGCCGCCATGGTTTGGACGACGCTCATCTCAGCAGCCTGATCAACCGCGACGAAACATACCGGCGAAACGTCGCCGACCTACCGCCCTCCTTCCGCAGGTTGAAGAATGGCGATCAGATCGATATCGATGGCCGTATCTGGCGTGTTATGGTTGGCTACGGACACGCGCCGGAGCACGCAAGCCTGTATTGCGCATCGAACAATATCCTCATCGCCGGAGATATGGTGTTGCCGCGCATTAGTCCGAACGTCAGCGTGTGGCCTGCCGAGCAGGACGGCGATCCCCTGCGACTCTTTCTGGAATCTCTCGAATGCTTCGCCGAACTGCCGAGGGAAACGCTGGTCCTGCCGAGTCATGGTAAAGTTTTTCGGGGGTTGCACGCGCGGTTGCGACAGCTGCAGGAACATCACCGAGACCGGTTCGACGAACTGCTGGCGTTTTGCGCGGTACCGCGAACCTCCGCCGAAGCCGTTTCGGTCCTGTTCCAGAGAGCGCTCGACGATCATCAATGGTTTTTTGCGATGGGCGAGGCGATCGCGCATCTGAATTATCTGCTGGCGCGTAAAAAACTCCGTCGCGATGAAGGCGCCGACGGGGTCTATCGATTCACGCGGGCCGAGATGGCTTTGTGACGCATCGCACATAATCAACAGAGCGAATGGACTACGCTACTCGTTCTGTGAGCACAACCCAAGAGAGATCACATGACCGCACAACAAGATCAAAACAAAATGCAGCCCGACCCGGCCGAAATGTCGAAGTCGTTCGCCGACATCGCCCAACGCAGCAACAAGCTGGTCGCCGAGTTCATGAAACGCCAACCTTCCGGCGGTCGCGGCCAGCTCGGTATGGCTGATGAGATGGGCATCGCCCAGGCCTTTTTCGATCTGACCGCTAAGGTAATGAGCGATCCGTTCAAGCTCGCCGAGGCGCAGATGCGCATGTGGCAGGATTACATGTCGCTGTGGCAGGGCTCGATGATGTCGATGTTCGGGCAGAAGTCCAATCCCGTAATCGCGCCGGCCCAGAGCGACAAGCGCTTCAAGCACGACGATTGGCAGGAAAATTTCGTTTTCGATTACATCAAGCAGTCTTATCTGATCGCCGCGCATCACATGAATTCGCTGGTCGCCGACGTCAAAGGGCTCGACGAGCACACCGCGAAAAAGGTCAATTTCTTCACGCGTCAGTATATTGATGCGATGTCGCCGTCCAATTTCGCGATGACCAATCCCGAAGTCTTGCGCGCGACCGTGGAATCCGGCGGACAGAATCTCGTCCGCGGCCTCGGCAACCTGCTTGAAGACCTGGAGCGCGGCGATGGCAAATTGCGCATCAGCATGACCGATACGGAAGCTTTCGAGCTGGGCAAAAACGTCGCTACAAGCAAAGGCAAGGTGGTATACCAAAACGACTTGATGCAGCTTCTGCAGTACGAGCCGAGCACCAAGGAGGTTTATAAAAAACCGCTGCTGATTATGCCGCCGTGGATCAACAAGTTTTACATCCTCGATCTGCGCGACAAGAATTCCTTCATCAAATGGGCTGTCGATCAGGGCCACACCGTGTTCGTTATTTCCTGGGTCAATCCGGATGCCAGGTTGCGCGACAAGAATTTCGAGAACTACATGCTCGAAGGCCCACTCGCAGCGCTCGATGCGATCGAAAAGGCAACCGGCGAGCGGGAGATCAACGCCGTCGGCTACTGTCTCGGCGGCACGCTGACGGCGACGACGCTGGGGTATCTCGCCGCGAAAGGCGACACGCGCATCGCGAGCATGACGTTCTTTGCAACGCTGATCGATTTTTCGGAAGCGGGCGAGCTCGAAGTCTTCGTCGACGAGCGCCAGGTCGAGGCGCTCGAGAAACGCATGCAGGAGCGCGGCTATCTCGAAGGCTCCGAGATGGCGACGACCTTCAACATGCTGCGCGCGAACGATCTCATCTGGTCGTTCGTCGTCAACAACTATCTGCTGGGCCGCGATCCGTTCCCGTTCGACCTCCTCTACTGGAACTCGGATTCGACGCGGATGCCTGCGCGCATGCACAGCTTCTATCTGCGCAACATGTACCTGCGCAACCTGCTCGGCAAGCCCGGCGAGATCTCCCTCGCC
>JBGTFJ010000315.1:0-3019 GCA_041747355.1 Burkholderiales bacterium | reverse complement strand
CATCGCCGATTCATTGCGCGTGCACGCCGATTCATTGCGTACCAAACGCAGACAGCGCGCTGAGGAAGCAGCCGCGAAGATTCCGCTAAAACTTTTGTTCCCGTTGATCTTCTGCATTTTCCCGTCGTTATTGTTAGTGCTGCTGGGGCCGGCCTTCATCAGCATCTACCGTGTGCTGCTGCCGACACTTGCCGGAAGCGGTAATTGAAGGAGTCTCTGTTTAGTCGCCAGTCGCGGTGAGCGCGTCGAACCATGAATGGCGGAACCGACTGGTGTTGCGATTGCCCTTCGACAGGCTCAGGGCGAACGGCACTTAGATTCAAAGGTTCCTCAAAGGAGGGTGAAATGTTCAAACTGAAACCGATTGCATTGGGGTTGTGCTGCGTGTCCGTCCTTGGAGGTTGTGCATCGCTGCAGACGTCCGATAAACAGTCGCTCAACGCAGTGCCGGTGATGGGCGTTACGCATGGCGGCGCCAGCGGGCCGGCGTTATATCGCCTGGGTCATTTTTATCAGAGCCAGTCGCGTTACGACGAAGCGATCTCGACATACCAGAAAGCCTTGATCCAGGAGCCGCGACTGGCCGAAGCGCATAACGCGATAGGTGTTATCTATGCCACGCAAGGCAAGCATGTGCTGGCTGTGGACGCGTTCCGCTCGGCGATGAAACTGGCGCCTGATATTGCGCGTTTCCACAATAATCTCGGCTATGCGTACATGCTGCGCGGCTTCGACGCCGAAGCGATCGAAGCATTCGAGCGCGCCAGCACGCTGGACCCCGCCAACAAGAAAGCGAACGAGAATCTGCGCGCAATGCGGGAAAAAACCGGCAAGCCACAACCGTCGCTTGCCCACGAACCGCAAGAATCGCCGCGGACAAGCGAAGCGGAGATGAATCCACTGCAGTTCGAGCCTCAGGTGATCGCTAACGATTTGGGCGCCATGCGGCTGGTTGAAGTCAACCCGAATGTTTACGAATTGCGCACGCCGCAGCCGATCGCCGCGAACTTCGGCGTTTCGGCCGGCCTGCCGATCAGCGCGAGTCTGGCAATCGACGAGCCGTCGACCGAAAAGCCGGCAGTCGAAACCCTGAAAGCGATCGGCGTCGAAGTCTCCAACGGTAACGGCATCACCGGCATGGCGAAACGCGTCGCGCGTTTTTTCAAATCGCAGGGAATCGCCACCACGCGCCTGACCAATCAAAAACCTTTCGATCGGCCCCTCACGACGATCGAGTATCGGGACGGCTACCGGGATCACGCACGCGCGCTGAACTCCAAGCTTCCGCAGGCCGGAAAACTAGCCCAGGTAAACGATCTGCGGCAGGGCATTGCGGTACGGCTCGTGCTGGGCCGGGATCTTTCCCACCATCTCACAGCCTTCGATGCAGACGCCACGTTCGCTTCCAGCAAACCGACCCGGTGATTGAACAGCAAACCAATACGCAGTCAACATCAGCACATATGTTCATAACATTAAAGACCGCTCCCAAAGAGGCGCGGTCAAACATTTAATCGAAGGACAGCCCGATATGAACAGCCGTCGCAGTTACTGAACTCGAAGCTCGTGAATATTACGATCGGCGTGCTAATGGCGGCCGTATGGGGATGGTTTGCCTACCGGCATGTGCTTGCGTTTCAGAATACCAATGATTGGGTATATCTGTTGTTCTGTGTGTCCGAGACGTTGACGGCTGCGTTTTTTATCTTTCGCACACAGCCGGAGACTGTTTCGGCCGATCCGCTGGACTGGCTGTTTGCCGTGGCCGGGACTTTCACGCCACTTTTTTTTAGCCCTGCGGCGTGGGGGATTCTGCCTATCGCGGAAAGCATGCTTGTTGTTGGAATAGTGCTCCAGATCTTGGGCCTGATTTCGCTGAATCGGAGCTTCGCGCTGGTCGCAGCGAAACGGCAGATCAAGACGGCGGGGATGTATCGCTTCATGCGTCACCCCCTGTATGCCGCCTATTTTTTGATAGACACGGGATACATACTGACAAACACGACATCCATGAATGTTGTCCTATATGTCATGACTATGGGATTTCTGTACGTCCGCATGGTCCGCGAAGAGAAGCACCTGGCTCTTGATCCCGCGTACGGACGCTACATGCAGCAAGTGCGCCACCGCGTCGTCCCGTTCATGTTTTGACGATCGTCGATAGGTTGTCCATGAATCTGAGCTGCGCCTGAGGGACTGACCCGCCGCTCAACCTACCGCCCAAAACTGCGCGGTAAATGACAACTTGATCAAAGCTTCCCTGGTTGCTCAATCCAAATCGAGCTTCGTGACCGAAACCGTTTTGTTGCGCCGGACTGGATTGGTGATGCGCGAACCTGATACCTCAACCTTGTCGCCGCGTATCCAGAGGCTGACGGCATAGCGGTCCTTGGACGATATTTCGTACCGGGAGGAATCATCGAGAACGATGATGGAACCCAGGTCTTGAATGTCGGTGATGATGTAGCTCATCGCTGCTGTGTCTCTTGGAGAGTTTGTGGTGCGATATATGAGTCGGCCGCGATTGAATGGTTTCCCCTGAAATCCTGTCCTTCATCGCTTGGCGCGACACAGTCGATCAGCGCAGCTCCCTGAAAGTATCCTGAAACGCGGAGCATGGCGCGTTGTCGCCCAGGCCGGGCTCCACCAGCGCGAGTAAAGCCGCGGGCGGAAAAATAGCCGCCAGTGCGAGCGCTGCGCCGCCGCGTGCGATCAGGCTCCCGGTCGAGGGATGAAAGTCCGGATTCTTGAAGCTTCCTTCGATGATCAGCGGCGCGCGCGCGACGAAAAAGCTGACATCCTTGGGCTCCGGCTTGACTACGATGTTCAAGCGCTCGTTGTTGAAATTGATCGTGCCGTCGACGTCGAATCGCGTATCGGTGCTGTCGATCACGCCCCTGGCGATTTCGGCCTTGCCGTCGTTGGCTTTCAGATCGAGGATGGCGCAGCGGATATCGACCGTTTGTTTTTCGCCCAGCCACTTGAGCAGCGATTCGCCGCCATCGAGGCCGGCCAGCTC
>JBGTFJ010000314.1:0-5218 GCA_041747355.1 Burkholderiales bacterium | reverse complement strand
GCTATCGCAAAAAATCATACCCGGCTCTGACGATGCGATAACACTCGCACGCCGCCGCTTCGAGTCTGGCGCGCTCGAGCACGGTGATTCGTCCGCGGCTATAGCGGATCAAGCCGCCCTTTTGCAGCACGCCGGCCGCCTGCGTCACCCGCTCGCGGCGCACGCCGAGCATCGGCGCCATGAATTCCTGGGTCATGTTGAATGTTTCCGACTGCACGAAATCCTGGGTCAGCAGCAGCCAGCGCGCAGCGCGTTCCTCAACCGTGTGGGAGTAAATGCAGATCGCCGATTGCGCGATCTGCATCATCAGCGCGTGCGTGTAACGCAATAACAGGCGCCTCAGCGCCGGACTCTCTTCGGCGTGTTTGCGCAGCGCTCCGGCACGCATGCGCATCGCATCACCTGCCGCCTGCACCAGCGCGCGATGACGCGACCTGGCGTTACCGAGGAAAACATTGACGCCGGCCATTCCTTCGTTGCCGACCACGCCGATTTCGAGGCTGGTGTGGTTTCGCGCCGTGGACAGCAGCGAAATGATGCCGCTGTTCGGGAAATACACGTGGTGTACGATCTCGTCGGCCTGATACAACACGTCGGCCAGCTTGAGTTCAAGCCGCTCCAGATCGGGTAGCAGCTTTCGATAATCCGCGCGCGGAAGGACGGACAGCAGACGGTTTTCTATCGGTTCGAGTCTGGGTGTTGCCATGACGAACTCCAAAGGACAGTCAGTTGGGAAGCCCCAACTGACGGCGTCAAGAAGAGTCGTTACTCCCGCATGGCGGCAGCCGTAATACGGGTACCCGGTGAAGCCCAGCGTTGGGCGGCGCAGAACAACAGCGGATGGACGGACTGGCGGAAAAGAGCGCGATCACCTCTGCTCTGATGCTATCTTTCAAACCGCAAGATCAGAAACTCAGTCGTCACATCTCACATCAAATTCTCAGGCGCGATCGACTGAAGCGGCGGGCGACCAGCCTCCCGATCGCACCTCGAACGTTCGCAGTCGCGACGGCCATCCCGAGCAAAAAAGGAGGCGGCTTGACAGCCGCCTCATGATCTCCGGAGGTAGAGATCAAGTACGGCAGTACTAACTCCTGGGATAAGCATTAACGACTATTGACCGTCCGATTTTCGCTGCTTGTCGATCCACTCCTCGGTGCTGATCATGCCATCACGATCTTTGTCCATCTTGGTAAACATCGCTTCGTGCATTTTCATGAACTCGTCTTTCGACACCATTTTGTCCCCGTCTTTGTCCATCGCCTTCATCACTTTCATCGTGCGCAAGCCTTTACCGCCGCGCGCATAGCCGCCGGTTGAAAACATCACGTCGTCGGCTGCGCTGGCGATGGAAATACCAGCGAAAGACGATGCCATCAACGCGGCCGCGGCCGCCATTCGTGTCTTTTTCAGCATTGCTCGACTCCTCAGGTTAAATTCGTTCAAGTTCCGACCGGTTGATGATGCCAGCTTGACGAGCGGAGTTCTGTGCGTTATCGCGCTTAACACGCTATTAATGCAACAATCGCTCGTACTCGACCTTTACCACGCGATAACACTCGCAGACCGCCTCTTCCAGGCCCTTGCGATCGATGATATTGACCTTGCCGCGGTTGTAGCGAATCAGACCAGCGCGTTGCAGCCGACGGGCGGACAAGGTCACGCCTTCGCGCCGCACGCCGAGCATGTTCGCCATCAGTTCCTGCGTCATCACGAGTTCGTCGCCCTGCAACCGGTCGTGGCTCAGCAGCAGCCAGCGGCAAAGCTGCTGTTCGAGCGTGTGCAGTTGATTGCAAACCGCGGTCTGCGACATCTGCGTGATCAGCGCCTGGGTAAAACGCAGCAACGCGAGCTGCAGCTCGCCGCCGCGTCTGAATTCGTCCTGCAGCTCTTTCGCCGGGAGCCGCAGCGCGCTGCCCGAGCTCTGGATGACCGCGCGATTCGGCATGGTGTCGCCGCCCATGTAAAGCGGGATACCGACAACGCCTTCATTGCCGGTCACGCCGATTTCGGCGGAGGCGCCATTTTCCATCATATACAACAGCGAAATGATGCAGGTGACAGGGAAATAGACGTGCTGCAGCCTGGCGCCGGGCTCGTAGACTACGTCGCCGAGATTGAAATCGACCGGCTCAAGCGAGGGCTCGAGGCGCCGGCAAACCTCTTCGGGGAGCGCGGCGAGCAGATGGTTTGAAGCTGATTGCGTGGCCTTGGAATCAGGCACGGTGCTCTCCGGGTCAATAGGAAATTACGCGCACTCTTGTTAAGGCGATGGGGGTGAGGATTTACTACTGGGGATGCGGTTTCATTTTGTGTGATGTCGCACAGATAGGCAAGCCTATTCGGTTTAACCTTGAGCGTGCGATGTCGCACAGACAATGACGCGGCAGCGGGGCGATGATGCTTCCCGCATGCAGGTTTCGATCGAAATGCAGCCGGCAGCAACTCAGGCAAGACCCTGGCCGGCGAAAAGATAAAGGGATGGCAGATAAGATGCGGCGCAACGTCGACTTTGTCAAGCAGGTGCTAGCCAAAACCAAAGGCGGACTGAACGCGCGCGCCATTGCGGAATAGGAGGTTTGCAACCATGAAAAGAATCGAGCGCAGCGAAGGTCAGAGCAACGGCAATGGAGCGCACGCCGGAGAGCACATCAGACGCTATCCAGCGGCTGCAGCAGGTGCTCGCATTGAAGGACGCACGCCTGGAGCGTCTGCGCCTGACCAATGCTGCGTTAGCCGAAAAGCTGAAAGTCGTTCGGGCCGAGCTTGTGCGCGCTTGCGAGCACGCTTACCACGATCCGCTGACTGGCCTGCCGAATCGAACGCTGCTGCTCGACCGTCTGCATCAGGCCATCACCCAGTGCGCGCGCAAGGGCCGACAATGTGCTCTGCTATTCCTTGATCTCGACGACTTCAAAGCTGTCAACGATAACTACGGCCACCAGGCTGCAGATGAGGTTCTTTGCTTGCTCGCGCAGCGACTGCAGTTATGCTTGCGCGCCGACGACACCTTTGGCCGCCTAAGCGGAGATGAGTTTTTGCTGCTGTTACCCGAGATTCGGGCACGCGCCGACGCCTTGGAAGTTGCGCGAAAAGTGCTCGAGCTTTCAGCCGCGCCCTATCCGATCGATACGCACGAATTGCAGGTCACTCTCAGCATGGGGATCGCGATATTCCCGGATGACGGGAGCGGCGTGGAGAGCCTCCTGAAGAGCGCCGATGTTGCGCTTTATCGAGCGAAAGCCGGGCACCTCAAGGTGGCACAGCGAGAGTCGTCTCGCACGATGCTGGCTGCGGGCACATAACGCGGAATGCGCCAGACGCGATAGCGGCAAGAAAATGATGAGCTTCCTTGACCTGGTCATCTTCGCCGCTATCGCCATTCCCGCAAGCTGCCTGGTCTACGCTGCGGCGGCGGCGATAGAAGCCTGGATTTGGAAAAACCACATTTCAGATTACCGGCCTGAAGTTTCCGGCAATCCGCTGCGGAAACAGAGCACGCCCCTCGAACATCGCATTCGGGAACGTAAAACCTCCTTGTCCACCCTCCCGGTCCGGGAGGTATAATTTGGCAGCATCATCGTTTTTGCCGATGGTGCACGCGCTTCGGTATCCGTTTTTTCCGGAAAGCAGCAATCGTAATACCCAAAAAAAGGAGACTCGTCATGCCAGCAGTAGCCCTGGGTAAATATCGTTTGTTCGTCGTGTTGCTGGTCGTCGGCATCCTGGCCGGTTGCGGGCCAAAGGACGACAAGATCGGTTCGGAAGTCCAGGCCAAAGTCGCGGCCGACAATCCCGGCATTACCGCAACTTTCAAGGACGGCGTCGTAACCCTGGCGGGGCAAGTCGATACCGATGCCGCGAAGGCGAAGGCCGAACAGACGGCGCGCGATGTCAAAGGCGTGAAAAATGTCGTCAATAACCTCAACGTCAAGCCCGCGCCGGTCGCCATGCCCGACAAAGCGCCTGCGCCATTGTTCGAAGGCGACGACGCAAAAATCAAGGATGCCGTCACCGCGAACATGACCAAGTATGGCGTCACGGGAATCGATGTTCAGGTACAACGTGGCGAGGTCAAGCTGACCGGCGATATCAAACGCGCGCAATTGCAGGATGCGATGAAGGCGGCCAATGAAGCCAAGCCGAAGAAAGTCGTCAATGAAATGACCATCAAATAACAGGAGGAACCATCATGGCATTGACCGACAAGTACCAAAAACTCATCGATACCGCTCAACAGGAAAAGGTCGCGGACTTCTCCGCGCGCGAGCAGGACGGCGTGCTTTATGTTACCGGCAAGGCGCCCAACGAGGCCGCGAAGCAACGGCTTTGGGACATTTACGGTGAAATCGATCCCGACATGCGCGCCGCGGATGTGGTGATGAATATAGACGTTGCGCCAGCCGCCGCGACGAAGACCGAGGCCAGCGCGGAGACGACGACTTATACGGTACGGAAGGGCGATTCGCTATCGAAAATCGCGAAAAACTATCCAGGCCTGACGTGGCAAAAAATATATGAAGCCAACAAGGATCAGATCAAGAATCCGGATCTTATTCATCCGGGGCAGCAGCTGAAAATTCCGGGAAAGTAAGTATCGATCGCCAGCAAGCTCTGAAGGTTCCGTCGCCATCATTCCCGCAAAAACGGAAATCAGAGGCTACGCGAGATCGGATAATTAAAGAAGGACCCTGGATTCCTGCGTGCGCGGGAATGACAAACCCGATCAGAAGCCCCCTTACGCAAAAAGACACGCCCCGTTTCCGGGGCGTGTCTTTTTGCCTTGCCGCGCTACTCGCGACCCGCGTTACTCTTGTCGCATGGCCTCGACGTCGACCTCTACGCGCCTGTTCGGCTCGTAGCACTTGATAAGTGCGGCCTTGGTCTTTGCCTGACCTTTCGATTTGCACTCAGCTTCGGTTATCTTGAGTTCGCTTTCGCCGCGTCCTTCAACGCGGATGTTGTCGGCCAAAACGCCGCGGCCCACGATGTATTCACGCACAGCGTTTGCTCTCGCCAGGGATAGCTTCTGGTTGTACTTCTCCGACCCGATCGGATCGGTGTGACCGATGATGGTTATCGAATTAAACGTCCCGCCTGCAATCTGTGCGGTGTTGACGAAATCATCGATTCGGCTCTTGCCGGCGGCGGTTAGCACGGCTTTATTGAACTGGAACGTGCCGTCGGTCGTGATTTCGAAGCGCGTGGCCTTCGGAGC
>JBGTFJ010000313.1:0-6226 GCA_041747355.1 Burkholderiales bacterium | reverse complement strand
GAACTGGCGCTCTATGCACCCGGCCTCGGTTATTACAGCGCCGGCGCCGCCAAATTCGGCGCGAGCGGCGATTTTATCACCGCACCCGAACTCTCCGCGTTGTTCGCGCGCACGATCGCCCGCCAACTCGCCTCGCTGCTCGTCCGTACCGGCGATAACACTGGCGACATCGCTGGCGGCGACATTCTCGAACTGGGCGCGGGCTCCGGGCGCTTGGCGCTCGATTTGCTGACCGAGCTCGAACGCATCGGGCAGTTGCCGGGCCGTTACATTATCCTCGAAATCGGTAGCGACCTCGTTGCCCGGCAGCGCGATTTACTGGTCGAGCACGCGCCGCGCCTGGTCGACCGCGTCGAATGGCTGCAGACGCTGCCCAACTCCTTCAGCGGAGCCATTGTCGCCAACGAGGTTATCGACGCGCTGCCGACCCATCTCGTAGTCTGGCGTGAAGCCGGCATACACGAGCGCGGTGTCGCGGTCGAAGCCGGCCAATTCGTCTGGCGCGATCAGACGATCGCACGCGGCCCATTGCTAGCCGCGGCAAGCCGGTTGCAACGCGGGCTTGGCGACCTGAGAGGTTACGCGGGCGGCTACCTGAGCGAAGTAAACCTTGCTGCCGGAAAGCTCGTCGAAAGCCTCGCAAGTCTTCTCGTCAAGGGCGCGATTTTTTTGATCGACTATGGTTTCGGCGAAAGTGAGTACTATCATGCGCAGCGCGATCGCGGCACCTTGATGTGTCACTATCGGCATCGCGCGCACGAGGATCCTTTTCATCTGCCGGGACTTGAAGACATTACCAGCCATGTCGATTTTAGCGCGATCGCCGCCAGCGGGATTAGCGCAGGGCTGCGGCTTGCCGGCTACACGACGCAAGCGCAATTCCTGATTAATTGCGGTATAACCGAATTACTCGGCGAGGTCGCGGCCAGCGATCCTGGGTATGCGTCGATCGCGCGTGTCGCGCAAAAGCTTTTGAGTCCGGCCGAGATGGGGGAACTATTCAAGGTGATGGCCTTGAGCAAAAATTTGCCGGAGCCGCTGCCCGGTTTCTCTCACGGCGACAAGCGCCGCTTGCTTTAGTGAAAAGACTGAATAAATCGAGCAGCCCTCTATACGAGCGTAAACATAACGCCGTAGCCATGGCCTCGAGTCGCCAAAACGGTTAGCCGGTGATATCTTTCCTGAAAATCATCATGAGCGTCGTGATCGTCAGCACGACACTCGGGACTACGCCCGCCAGTTCCCCCGTGACACAAGACTGGGAGCACAGCATGCACGGCAAGATGCTTCGCCGCGTACTGCCGCCCGGCCCCGCACCCGGGATGCTGCCCGATCCCGATTCGGCGGGTGCTGGACTACTGAAAAAATACTGCGTGCAATGCCACTATCTGCCGAGTCCCGTTATGCATAGCGCGGAAGCCTGGCCGACGGTCATGGCGCGAATGGACCGGCGTATGCAGGGGGAGGGGCATATCGGCTCCGAAATGCAGCGGCTGATGGGCGGACTTGAGACGATGGGCGCACACGAACGCAACATTCTGACCGCCTACCTGCAAGCGCACGGACAACAGCCGATCGATCGCACGCGCTTTCCCGAGTTGGGCTCAGCCGAGGGCCGCGCATTCAGCGATGCCTGCGATCAATGCCATACGCTGCCGGATCCGAAGCGGCACACGGCGGACGAGTGGCCGAAGGTCGTCGAGCGCATGCAGAGGAATCTGCGCTGGGTTGGCATAGTCTCGGCCAGCGACGACGCGCGCAACCCGCGACGTTTGAAAATCGAGGAAATCACGACATTCCTGAAGCGAAACAGCCGCGATCACTGAGCGCCGACGACTTTCAAGAAAAACGCGCACCCGAAAGGTGCGCGTTTTTTCGCTTGCTTGTCGCGATCGCGATATTACTTACGAATCCGGCGGCGAATCGCGTACAACGTTCCCGCCAATAGCAGCAGCAGCAGTCCATGATCGGCGGCTCCGGCGGCATTCAGCGTGCATCCGCCACCGCCGCCGCCATCGTCAGCGGGGGGTGGCGCTGCCCCGGCATCATCATCGGTAATCGTTACCGTTGCCTTCGCCCCTGAAACCGCGCCGCCCGTCACTCCACCCAAAACCACCGTAAAGTTCTCATTGGGTTCAGCCGCCGAATCGTTCGTGATCGGCACCGTAACCGTTTTTGCCGCAGCATCGCCGGCAGCAAAGCTGACGGTCGAGGGGGTCGCCGTGGCAGTGAAATCGGAGCCCGAAGCTGCCGATCCCGGCGTCGGCGTGACCGTCGCACTCACTGCGCCAGCGCTACCTCCTGTGCGCGTAACCGTCAACGTTACCGCGCCTCCCGCGACATTCTCGGCCACCGTCACGGCTGCCGGATCGAATTGCAGGGTACCGGCGGCTGGGGCTGGGCCTGTCGCCCCGTCGGCGATCACAACATATTTGGGATTATTGCCCACTGCGAATGGGCTTGATGCGACCGGCGTTGCGGTGGCGCCGACGATATCGAATACCGAAAGCGTATCATCCGCCGTATTGCCCAGGGTACCGCCGTTAGGGACGTACAAGCGCGAATCCGATAAACGGAAGTTGAAGTACTGGGGGCGGGTGCCGGTGGGGATGCTTGCAGACGGTCCGCTAAACGGTGAAGTGTTGACGAATGATGCAATGGCGTTCCCGAAAGGAAAGCCGACGAAGACGCGGCTACGATCGGGTGTTAGGCGGACGGCAAGCGGCTGACCTGGGAGCGCGAGCGGAGAACCTCCGGTTGCCGACGTCGCAATATCGGTGGCCGGGTCGATGTTAAAAATCGAGATATTGCTGTCCTGAAAATTTGTTACAAACAGACGGTTGGCGACGGTGTCGTACTCGACATCGGTGGGCTCATTACCGGTCACAATCGCGTTGTTGGGCGCCGCCACCAAAGCCGGAGGGGTGGCGTCTGCCGCAATCGCCGAAACCCTGTCACTACTCAAATTGGCGACATAGGCGCGCGACCCGCTGCCGTTGAACGCGATAGCTTGCGTTCCTGAAAATCCGGTGACGATGGGCGAACCTACGACTGCACCAGCGCCACCGCCCGCGCCTGTATCTACCACGACTACGTCGCCGTTTTGGCGGACGACATATAGCAGATCGGTGTTGGGGCGGAATGCGAGATCGATCGGCGAGCCGGCACCGGGCAAAGCGATCTCTGCAAGAAACGTATTGTTGGAAAGATCCAGCACTTCGACCGTATCATCGAGAAAGTTCGCGATGTAGCCGCGCGTCAAAGCCCGGTTGAGCACAATTTCCTGCGGGCCTCTGGTGCCGGGCCCGTCTACGGTTGCCGGTATGGGTACCGTCGTGACGGTTGCGTTGTTAGCCGTATCGAAAACAGTAACCGTCGCCGTGGGTGCCGTCGGCGAAGGTAGCACATTCACGATATACGCATTCGGCGCCGCCTGCGCTGACGCTCCAGCAAGCCCCACGATTAGCGCGCCTAACACCTTGAAAGCTGATAACAACTTCATTTCACATCCCCTAAGTAAAGAGTTCGTGTCCCGATCTTCGACAAGCAAAGGATTCCGTGGGAGATCAATTTTGCATATTTGTGATGTTGCGGTGCGCCAGGTTAGGGCGGAATCAGCCTGAGCGCATGGTAATGTGAGTTGCAGAGCCTGTAAACAAACGGTTCCCAACTCTGGCGAACGTTGCAAATGGCGCACATACGGATACCCGGCGTGCGTATTTGGAAATGAAGATACCGAACTGTCGTAGCTTCAACGCGATCGCTGCAAGTCAGGTTGACGACAGCCTACCTGAAAAGCCCATATTCAAAACGCCCGTGCGAGGACGTCATCGCCATCCCGCTGCAGACGCGACTCAAGCGCTTTTAACTTCGGCGCGATCGCGGTGCCGACTGCGATCTGCGGCTGCGAATGCGCGTAGCCCTGCTCTTTCTCCCATCGCGCGATGGTTTCGAGCGCTCCGGCAAAGGCGCCGGTAAACGAATACTTCGTGCGCAATTGCTCGTCGAACAGCGCGCGGCCGAACCACGTGAAATCAGCCTCGTTGGTGCAGCCGAACGATGTGTTCTTGGCGTCGGCGGCGGTCATGATCAGGGTGTTTTCGTTTTTGAGCGGCGCCACGAAGCCTCCCGAATAGCACGCCGAGATCGCGATAATCCGCCATTTGATGCCTGCTCGCGCCAGCGTTTCGCGCAGGAATTCGGCGTCGATCTGGTTCAGTTGGAGCGGCTCGAATTCAACTTGCAGCTCGTGAAGCTGCGAGCCGTGCGTCGTGATGAACAGGAACAACATGTCTTCGTCCGCATCCATGATTCCGGCAATTTCTTCCAGCGTGCGTGCGAGGTGTGTCGTCGTCGCAAGCGGCGTTTGCGCCAGCGTTTGCGCATTGTTGATCAGCGCGATCGAGCGGCCGCCGGTATCGAAACGCTCGTCGAACAGCTTTTTCACCGACTGCGTTTCTTTCATGAACACATCCTGACTTGCATACGGCGCGAAGCCGACAAAGTACAGATCGGTCACGCCGGGACGCTGCGGCGCCAGCGCGGCGAGTTGGGCGCCGAGCAACCGCGGCTGTGTTTCGAGTACATTTTCGGACGCGACCGAGGGCAGGCCGGCCCGGACTTCCTCATCCGCCGCGGCGACCCACAGTTCGCCGGCCGGGAAAAACCACTGCGGCACGATACCGAGAGCAACGATGAGCGCGGCTGCGAACATGGTTTTCGGCATATGCCAACCGATAACCAGAACTACGCCCGCGATCGTCACCACAGATGCCCACGCGAGGTACGCAATATAAAACGCCGAATAGATTTCGTGCATCGGGAATGGCATTACGCTGCCGAGAAACCTGCCGATGGATGCGCCGACCCCGCCCCCGCCATCACCTCCGGCGACAGCCGTCAGTCCGAGGTAGGCGACGGTGAAGGCCGGGGCGGCGGTCAGCGCGACTACCGGAATCGCCAATGCGATCGATATATCGCCTTGCAGCCGCGCAATCAGGTAACCGGCGAGCACCAACAGCGTGATAAAAAATATTTCACCGGGCAAGGCAGCCGCATTGAGAGCGCCGTCGCCGCCATGAGCAGAGATGCTGACGAGCAAATTGAGCATCAGCTGCAAAATCGCGAGCGCGATCAACTGGTCGGGCGAAACGCGGAAATCGGCGAGACGCAAGCGGCGAACCATCAACAGCGCGAGGCGTACGCCGCTTTTCAGGTTGATGCCGAGATCGCGCCAGAAGGACGAGTTGGACCGAATAATTCGACTCCTCATCCCGCGCCAGTCCCGCAAACGAGAAATGGCAGCCTCACCGCAGATCTCCCAGCGCCACGCGTATTGCCGCCAAACGGGCCTTGTGAATTCGTTCGCGAATCGTCGAGGGCTCGCCTTGCCCGGCGATGACGCCCGATTCGACAGTCTGCGCCGCAAGCAGCGCGCGCGTCAGAAGCACCTTTTGCTGGTACGGCTTGTCCGCGTTGCCCGAACTACCGTTCCAGTTACTACTGCTTGCGGCGACGCGGCCGCAAAAATCGCATTCGCAGGCCTGCAACATCTGGACAAAGCGCTGCGGTTTGCGGAAGGCGTCGGTCGATTCGAGCAGTTTCAGTACGGTCGCGGGCTTCAGTTCCAGCGCGCGATGGACATTGCCGTGGTGGAGCGCGGTCAAGCGCGCGAGGTCGCGGCACTCGTTCGGCGCCCGCAGACGCGCGCACAACTCCTCGACCAGTTTCAGGCCGCGCGCTTCATGGCCGATATGCCGCGGCAGAACTGCCATGGGCGTAGTGCCCTTGCCGAGATCGTGTGTCAATGCGGCGAAGCGTTCCGCCAACGACAGATCGCGGGCGGCGGCGCAGTCGATGACCTGCATAACATGGACGCCGGTGTCGATTTCCGGATGATATTTGGCGGGTTGCGGCACGCCAAACAGCCGATCGACTTCGGGCAGGATCTTTTCCAGCGCGCCGCAGTCGCGCAACGCCAGAAACATGCGCGACGGCTGCTTCTCCATCAAACCTTTCGCCAGCTCCTGCCAGACGCGTTCGGCGACCAGCGCATCGACTTCACCTGCCGCCGTCATCTGCCGCATGAGCGCCAACGTCTCTGGGGCGACGGCAAATTTGAAGCGTGCGGCGAAGCGCGCAACGCGCAGCACGCGCACCGGGTCTTCGGCGAAGGCCGGGCTGACATGGCGCAAAATCCCGGCGCGCAAATCGTCGACGCCGCCGA
>JBGTFJ010000312.1:0-4972 GCA_041747355.1 Burkholderiales bacterium | reverse complement strand
ATCTTCCGCTGATTTTCGAACGCTTCTATCGCGCCGAGAAATCGCGATCGCGCGAGCGCGGCGGCGCCGGCATCGGCCTTGCGATCGTCAAGGAACTCGTCGAAGCGCACGGCGGCAAGGTAGGCGCCGAGAACTCGGGCGGCACCGTCCGTATCTGGTTTACCTTGCCCGTCTGAGCCGGAGGAGCTATCGACCTCGGCGAGCAAGGCTGAAGATAGCCCTGCGCCTAAACGCGTGGCTACAACGATGTATATCGCAAGTTGCAGTCCCGGGCACACATTCACCGCTCACTTCGCTTTTCAATCTGTTTCGAAAACCGCGGGTTCCGGCTCGCGTTCTTTACCGAATCCTTACCTGTTCTTTAACGTCTGCTTACATCGGCGCTTTATGCTGGGGGTGCGTCCGGCAAAGCGCAGCAACGCACTGACTCGACCGCAGAACCTGCCGTCCTGCGGAACGGTTGCATCCATTTTGGATTCGATTCCAACCCGAAGGAGTAGAGCAATGTTCAAAACGACAAAGATTGCGGCTGCAGCCGTACTGATGGCGTCATCGATGGCATGTGTTTCCCTGGCCAGCGCAGCGGACGACGTCATGTTTTCAACCGGCGGTTATGCGCGCGGCGGTCAAGGCCTGCGCACCATGAAGGTCATGAAAGCCATGGACAAGGACGGAGACCATATGCTGTCGCAGGACGAATTCATGAAAATGCACGAATCGATGTTCACCAGGATGGACAAGAACCGGGACGGCATGATCAGCACTGACGAGTGGACCGACAAGCACGCCAGCGGTGCGCGCGGGAGCGATGGCTCGAAAGATCATGGTTCCGACGATCGCGACGGAGGCAAGACCCGTCGATAGTCGTCGACCCGAGCATATTTATTAAAGGAACGGACAGACGAATCGTAAAGACGATAAGAATGTTTACGTTCATCGCGGCATTCGCGATGGCGGCCTTCACTCCCAACCAAAACTTCGCGCAGGAGACGATCCCCACAATCACGCACGAAACGATACTCGCGGAGGTCGATGAACAGGGAGACGAACAAGAGAATCTGGAAGATGAACAAGGGACCGCTGGCCGGGTGCAGCCAGCGTCGGCCAAGGCAGGCGGCGGCGCGGTGTTTGCGATGACCAACGCGACTGCCGGCAACCGGATAGTCAGGTACCGACGCTCGAGCGACGGCAGCTTGACGAGACTCGGCAGCGTACGTACACGCGGCCTGGGAATCGGGGTCGATACGGATACGCAAAGCCCATTGCGGCTTAGCCAGGACCGCCGATTTCTGTATGCGGTCAACCCCGGCAGCGACAATATCAGCGTGTTCGCCGTGAACGGAACGCGGCTCAAATTCATTCAGAAGGTTGACGCAGGCGACCAGCCCTTGAGCCTGACGCTTTCCGGCAACCTGCTCTATGTCCTCAACGGCTCGGTCGCCGGCAACGGCATAACGGGTTTCACGGTCGGCGGCGACGGCAGGTTGACGCCGCTGGCGGATTCATTCCGGGCGCTGAGCTCGCCAATCGCGGTGCCGGGTATCGTGGAGTTCAGTCCTGATGGCAGGGTGATTCTGGTAACGCACAAGACGACCAACGTGCTGAACACGCCCGACAACGTGATCGATGCGTTCACGATAGGCGCCGATGGATATGCGAGCGCAATGCCGATCGCTAATGCCTCTTTTGGCCTTCGCCCGTTTGCCCTCGCCTTCCGCAACGATGGCAAAGTGGCCGTGATCGAAGCATTTAACGCAGCGCCCAACAGGTCCGCCGCATCATCATACCAACTGAATGCGGACGGTACGCTCGCGGTAATCAGCGGATCGATTCCGAACTCGCAGACCGACGGATGCTGGATAGTGATCAGCAACGACCAGCGTTATGCGTTCACGGCAAATTTCGGCAGCGGTACGATTTCGAGCTATCGTTTCGATCCCTCGGGAGCAATCGCTCTTATCAATGGCACGGCCGCTACGCTCGGGGATATGAGCCAGCCCGTAGACCTCAGTCTCAGCGCAGACGGCCGCTTTCTTTACTTGCTGCTCAGAGGTACCGGCGGAGTCGCCGCTTTCCGTATCGGCGATGACGCAAGCCTCACACCCCTGGGCGTGGCGGTCGGCGGTCTGCCGGTTGCCGACGGAGCTTCCGGGCTCGCAGCTTACTAGCGGGCTTGTGAGTGCTGGGCGATGGAGAGGGAAATGCGCAAGTTGCTATTTGCTGGTTTGGCCGCGCTGATGATTATCGTGGGTGCGGCCGGTTGCGCAACGGGTGGTGGAGGCTCAAGTTACGCGAGTGGTAGCTGCCAGTCCGATGGCTGCTGAGTTGCACGCCGCTGACTGAAAACCTGTTTGTTCGAGCGCGCCGCGGAGGGTGTTGTTACCCAATGCGGCGCGCTGCGTGTAGGTTTCCTCGCGGTAGCTGACTTATCATAAGACGTCGACGCCGAAGCTCGGGTGGTAAAAACCGAAGCTCGTTCGGAAGCATTCCCATGTGATCGGCGCCGGCCAGCAGCGCAACATTCCACGCGTCACTCAACCAGCCGAAAGGAGCAGTGCTATGCCAACCTATGAGCACTTTCAGCAGATCAAGAAAGCCTCCCGCCTTCCCGACCCTGACAAGGTCGGCGCCTGTCTGACCTGTAACTACTGGCAAGTCGAAGAGCCTCGGCTCAAAGCGTTGATCGATCGCCTCGAGCTCTGCGTCCAACCCGACCTCAAGCCTTACGCACTAATCGTTAGCGGCGCGAGCGCTTGCAACAAGTGAAGGAGAAAACTCCGATCGAACCCGAAGCGAAGGCTTACGCCAAGCAGGGCGAGAAAAGTTGACAGCAAACCTTCAGCTTCCAATTACCGCTTTAGCAAGCCGTCCGACCCCCGACTAAAAAAGGAGTAGCGCAATGGCCATGACAAGCATCGCACAACATTCAAATGAATCCGGCCTGCAACGCGTCGGCGAATTGGTATTCCGTTATGGACTGGTGGCGGTTTTTATTTGGATCGGGCTCTTGAAATTCACCGAATACGAAGCGAAAAACATCGAGCCTTTTGTGTCGAACAGCCCCATCTGGGCGTGGGCTTATGGCTCGTTAGGCCTGCGGATGCTCTCCAACGTCATCGGCGTTCTGGAGATTTCGATTGGGCTCCTGATAGCTACCCGCCCCTTCTCGCCCATGGCATCCGCGGTCGGCGCATTTGGTTCCATCATCACTTATCTCATCACCTTGAGTTTCATGCTGACGACGCCGGGAGTATGGGAGCCGGGTTATGGTTTTCCATTCCCGTCCGCGCTGCCCGGACAGTTCCTGGCGAAAGACCTGGTGCTGCTTGGCGTTTCGATCTGGCTCGCCGGCGAAGCTTTGCAGGCTGCGCGCATGCGCAGCGTTTAACCGGATTTCATGAACGAACCCAGCCGCTATGACGTCATCATCATCGGCAGTGGCGCCGGCGGAGCTACGACGGCATGGCGGCTGGCAACCAGGGGAAAACGCGTGCTGGTTCTGGAACGCGGCGACTACCTGCCGCGCGAGGCCGAAAATTGGGACTCGGACGCCGTTTTCGTGCGCAACCGCTACAAGACTCGCGAAAAGTGGCTTGATCGTCGCGGGCGCACATTCACGCCGGCAACCCATTATTGCGTCGGCGGCAATACCAAGGTTTACGGCGCGGCACTGTTTCGGCTGCGCGAACGCGATTTTCACGAGACCCGGCATAAGGACGGCGTCTCGCCGGCGTGGCCGCTGGACTACGCCGAATTTGCGCCGGACTACCTTGCCGCCGAGCGCCTCTACCAGGTTCATGGACAGCGCGGCAGCGATCCGACTGAGCCACCGTGCGATGCCGAATACGATCATCCGCCGATCGCGCATGAGCCGGCGATTGCGGAACTTTTCGCAAACCTCAAGCGCGCGGGCAACCAGCCTTTTCCGCTGCCGCTGGCGTTGCGGCTCGACCAAGCCCGTCCGCAAACCAGCCCGTGCATCAAGTGCGCTACCTGCGACGGTTTTCCGTGTCTGCTGCACGCCAAAGCCGATGCCGAAGTGATTTGCATGCGGCCGGCGCTCGCCAGCGGCAACGTCACGCTGCTGACCGGCCGCTGCGTCGAACGCCTCGAAACCAGCCCATCGGGACGCGAAGTCACCGCCGTCCATGCGCGCGCCGGCGCCGAACTTGAAACGTATATGGCCGACATCGTGGTCGTTGCCGGCGGCGCTATCAATTCCGCCGCTCTGCTGCTGCGCTCGATCAACGCGCAGCATCCGCATGGCCTTGCGAATTCGTCCGGGGTTGTCGGCCGCTACTACATGTGTCATGTCAATTGCGCCGTGGTCGCGCTGATGCGGAAGCCGAACCCGACACGCTTTCAGAAGACGTTCGGCCTGAACGATTTCTACAATGAAAGTGGCGCAGGCAATGCACCCCTCGGCCACATTCAAATGCTGGGTAAGCTCGATGGCGGCCAGCTCAGGCCGCAGACGCCGTTTCCAGTTCCGCGCCGGCTGCTCGATACGTTCGCCAACCACACCATCGACTTCTGGCTGATCAGCGAAGACCTGCCGGATCCCGACAACCGCGTCACGATAGATTCGAAGGGGACGATACAACTCAGCTACCGGCCAAACAATCTGGCTGCACACGGCGAATTGCGTCGGCGCTTTCAGCAGACACTCAGTGACGCAAGTCACGCGATGGCGGTTTTGCCTGAACGCGCATATCTCGGCCAGCGCATTCCGCTTTCCGGAGTTGCTCATCAGTGCGGAACGGTGCGCTTCGGCCGCGACCCGGCAAACTCGGCGCTGGATGTTAATTGCCGCGCCCATGATGTCGACAATCTCTATGTCGTCGACGGCGCTTTCTTTCCATCGAGCGGCGCGGTCAATCCGACGCTGACCATCATCGCCAATTCGCTACGCGTCGGCGACGTGATCGCCGAGCGGCTTGCTTGATCGCGACTAACGATACGCCACGCCTGA
>JBGTFJ010000311.1:0-5183 GCA_041747355.1 Burkholderiales bacterium | reverse complement strand
ACAAAAAAGGCCGCCTGTGGCAGCCTTTCCCGGGAATTCCGAACCTAGCTGTTCATAATATACATCGTGACTTCAAAACCAAAGCGCATATCGGTAAATTCGGGTTTGTTCCAGTTCATGGTCATCTCCTGAGTTGTCGGGCTGAATTGAAGTGAAGTTGCAGTGTGCGCGTGTACCCGGCTCGGGCGATAGGAGAAAAGCCTGATTGCGATCTAATGATTTTCATGGCATCAAAAGATCCGTCAAAAAACCTTATTCTGGCTGTAGCCGCTGCTGCCGTGCGGCTATTTTTGCTTTTCAATAACCTCGTTACGCGAACGTGCAGCTTTATTTGCTCGATGCGCCGGAAGCGCGCATTTCGCAATTCCGGGCGGAAGCCGCTTCATTGCCAATCGCCGATGCCGAACCGGTCGCGCCCCAGGAGCGTATAGAAAATGCCGAGCGTGCCTCTGCTTTGCGTTCTGTCGTCGAGGCCGGGAAAGCCAATGTCGCGCCGGGACAACTGATATTTCACCGAGACGGCATGCTGGCGGTAAATGCGCCAGGTGAGCGACGCATCCGCGCGTACGACATTGTCATGGCCGTCACGGTTGCCCGATGTCACATCGCTGATAAAGAATTCCCTCGCAGACAAATCGAGCGATGCCCGATCTCCCATGATCAGTCGGAGCGCCGTTGCCGCCTGCGGGGCGACGCCGTAGTTATTCGCCCGTTCGTTCTCGATGCCGCCTATGGTGCTGACGGTGGCATAGCCGACGCCGAGGAGGCCCGACCCCTGCAAAGCAACGGAATCCGATAGTCGCCACTCTGCGGTCGTACCGAGAGAGAGCGCTGTGCTCGCGAGGCGAAAAACCTGCGGCGCAAGGTAATTGTAACTGCCGTATAGCCCCCAGATTCCGCGATACGTTTTGCCGATTCTGTAGTCGGTTCCGAATAGCAGCCCGCGCGTCAAGACGCTCTCCAGGCCGATTGCGCTTGATACAGATCCCTGAAACGTGAAGTAGTCGAAAGGACGTTTATAGGTGTAGCCGGACTTGCCCGGCAAACCATAATCAAGCGCGAAGTCGACAACTCCTTCGTGCCGTTTAGCCTCTCTCGCGGTGCCGGGCAGATCTTGCGTCGCCGAGTTCACGCCGATTTGCACGCGGCTGTAGTATTCGGCATCGCGGCTCGAGAATATGCCGTCGAACCGTTCGCCGAAGGCGAGGCGGTTGAAGCCGACCGGGGGAGAGATAGCTGCCGCTGCGATCTCCCGCCAGAACCGCGATCCTCTTTTCTGCTCGAGCCACAGATTGGACATGCGGAACAGCGCTTCGCCGAGAAAACTACCGCCGATTCCAGATGCGATCTGATCGTTTTCCGAAGGCGGCGTCGTTTCTCCCCCGATCTCCCACAAAACGCTGCCGACAAAGGTATAGGCCGAGCTCTCCCAATAGTTCAATCCCGAGGCCCGTGCGAAGCCGTGGTACATCGATCCCTGATACGGATGGCCGATCTGGTTGACGGTGAAGTCGTCTCTGTCGACAACCCATTCCCGGCCCAGGTTGCGCCTGATCGAGGAAAAACTGGTGTCGTAATCGCAGCATCCGTAATGGACGCGATTGAATGCATTCAGCAGCGTGTCGAAGCCCAGAATCTCCAGCGCCGGGATGATGTAACTTTTTTCGCTGCCCCACGGCGGCGTCGCTGTCGCAAGCTCGATGTTCTCAGCCGCGCGCGCTGGCGCTGCGTCGGTTTGCGCCAGCAATGCTGCGCGATCGAAAATGAACGAAGCTTCGGGGAGCTTGAGGCCCTGCGAAAACGCGATGAACGTCAGGTCTGAGTTCGTTGCGATTGCCGGCCCGGCTGGTTCCGGGCGCGCGTCCAAAACAACTGACGCAACAGGCTTCCCTGCGCAAGCTGTGTACGGGTTCAAAATCAGGAGGAGGGCGCCGCAAAGCGCGCTGATCGATTTTACCGCCCGCCGCGACTGATTCGCCGGTAGCGCGCCGCTTCTCTTCATGCTGCCGAGGTCATGGATATCCTTTCGGCATGGATCATGTAGAACCCGAAGAAGCATGGTTCGCTTGCGGCGGATACGTTGCAGTTTGCTTGCCGCACCTTTCAGAAATACGCGCGTTCTCAAGATTGGGTTTGTCGGTGAGCCGCCAGGAAACCAAACCGAAGATGCCGATCTGCGTAGTTGCCAAAGTCGTAGTCCGCCCCGTTGACCTGCGTTTTTCACGAGGAACTGTGGTCGTAGGAAATGCTGAATGAGCTTTCTCTTTTGGCGGCGCTTTATTATAAGCACGATCGAATTTAAAGCATTACGACTTCAACCGATTTGCCTTCTTGAGTTGCCTTGGTCAAGCCCGGCGACGCGCTTGACCGGAATTCTCGACCGAGGGGGACGAACGCGGACAAAAGAAAAACGCCCCGCGTTTGTTGCGGGGCGTTTGGTCTCAAGCGGTTTGAGGGCCTGGACCTACTTCGGGGCCTTTGGCTCGTTCAGGGTGTTGCCGGTTGGGCTGCTCGAACTCGAATCCGCGCCCGGTCCAGAAGGCGGAGCGGCAGAGGGGCCGGTGGACGACGGGGACTTCATCGTATCGGAGCCAGCCGGACCGGAAGGCCCGGCGGGGCCGGTTGGCGTTGCCGGGGTTATCGTCGGACTGGAGGAAGACGTCGAGGAACCCGGGCTGACTTTGGGCTCGTCTTGTTGCGCGCATGCACCAAGTGCAAGCGCGGCGACTGCGAGAACGGCTGTAACTTTCATTAAATTCTCCTGTGGGAAGTTGAAGTATGCGGCCAGCTTGCGCTGCCCCTTGTTACCCTGCAAGTCCTACTTGGTTTGCTTATCTTTTTCAATGCCTTCTTTGCTCGCCGGCGTCGGCGCACCGCTATCGCCACTGGGGCCAGCCGCGCCAGATGCTTTCGGATCAGCCGCACCGGAGCTGTCTTTTGCCTGGAGGAATTTTTCCATCTCATCCGGGGTGACTATATTGTCGCTGTCGCTATCGATTTTTCCCCAGTGCGCGTTTCCGGTTGTTCCAGCGGATGACGAATCAGCGGCGGCGGTTGAATCGGCAGCAGGAGCGGCCGCTTCCTTGCCGGCAGGGCCCGCCTGACCTTTGCCTTCCCCTTCTTTTGCAGCGGGGTGAGCGTCACCGGCCGGATCGAGGCCCGGCTGCTTGGCTGGCGTAGCAGCTTGCTGTTCACCGGCCGCACCGCCGCCCGTAGCCGGGTGGCTCTTATCCATACTTTCGAGTTTGGGATCCTGCGCTACGCCTGCGTCCGCTTTTTCATCCGCGGCAAATAGCGAGCCGCTAAATCCAACGGCGCCCGCGATCAGTACGGCAAGAGTAGATTGTTTAAAATTATTCATTACAACCTCCGAATGTTCTATTTTATTTTACAAGCTGCGCCCGCAACCTGTAGACGATGAAAACAGCAATCGCCATACCAAGTGGATGCCCGCTGATGAATCAGGTACTTACGATAGAAGGGTGCAATTTTCTAGCAAATCTCAAGCGGGATTTGTCGTTGCTATGAGACTTCAAATTGTTCCTGTGATTATCATCCTGATTCAGAAAGGCTTTCAGCGTCTCGAAACGACGACAGCATACGCGTACGACGAGCAATAAAAACGGCCCTTTGTGGGCCGTTTTTATTGCGCTCACCCGTGCCATCGCCCCTATCAAGGACCTCTTCGCATCAGTCCGACAATCAGTGAGATCACGAAAACGGCGAGGAAAATAAAGAAAAGAATCTTCGCGATTTCAGTCGCCCCGGCGGAAATACCGGTAAATCCGAAGAGCGCCGCGATCAGCGCTATTACAAAGAAGATAACGGCCCAGCGTAACATTTTTGCCCTCCTGTTTAGTAGAGTGGTAGAAAATGTAACCTTCTTCCCAGGCAATTCACGCTCGGGCCTTGGATGAGAACTATATGCGGCCCGGAGTCATGGCGGGACCGAACGTCGGGCTTGGGACGTGCGGCACGGGCCGATAACGCGCCAGCGGGCTAGAGTCAAATAATCGATGCGCGATCAGTTCGTTATCCACGGAATGAACCTGTGCAACGTTCGCGCGCACCAGGTTGATTTCGCCGTGTCCGATGTCGCCTCTGCTTTGCCTGGATACATGTTTCACGCTGATCTGATTATTGACGGCGTTAACGCCCTCCGTCTGGCCGGCGATTTTCACCACTTTATCCAGTTGCGCCATGGTTTCGACCTGTCCGCTCAGAGTCACGACGCCGCGATTGGTATCGACATCTATCATCAGCCCCTTGATGTCGGCGTCGGCGACCAAAGCGGTTTTTACCTTACCGGTAATGATGCCGTCATCGACCGCGCGACCGATGCCGCGCTCCTCGTCGCTCTTCGCGCCCGCCTTGGCAGGGACAACATCGCGACCCACTACCAGGGTATTGCTGACCGATGCCACGCCCTCCACCGCGGCTGCCAATTTTGCCGCTTGGTCGATCTTGCCCGCGTCGTCAACCTCGCCTTTCAGGGTAACGACGCCGTTTTTGGTATCCACATCGATCGGCAGGCCATCGATGCGCTTGTCTTTCAGCAACGCGGTCTTGACCCGCGCAGTGATCATCGCATCGCTGGCGAATTCGCGGGCATCCTGCTGAGCCCTGGCGCGCGGATCCGTATCGGCGCTTACGGAACCGGACAGGGGCACAAAAATGCAACTTGCCGCAATCGCGGCCGCTATAGTCCAGGGGCCGGGCTGAAATTTCTTCGAGGACATTTACCTCTCCTTAGTGGTCGTCGCCAGTGTCTTCGATTTGGAGCAATCAATGTGCCACCGACTTCGCGCCCTGCCGACTTCAGGCCACGCCTTGCGTGTAGCGTACGCCGAATCAAAAGTTCCCGATGCCGCGCGAAGTTACGGAAAAAATTACATGCGGGTGTAAGAATTACAGCGGCATAACGATATGGCGAAATGGCGGAGGCGCGTAAATCCGGCCCACCCGTATCGCCGACACGACGGAAATAAGGCTTCGCGAGTATTGCGCGCGACCAGCATCGGGTGCCATCATCGCCGCATTAGGGAACCTCTGATTAAGTCCCACGCGGATCGCGTTTCGACGAGAACGGGCTGGCTGCCCGCGAAAATGGGCAAGCCCAGGCTTCGCCTGTCTTTGGTGCGCAGCGCAGCATCAGTAGCGCGCCCGCTTCCGCCAGAGCAGGT
>JBGTFJ010000310.1:0-4520 GCA_041747355.1 Burkholderiales bacterium | reverse complement strand
TTTTCCGGGCCGTAAAAATTGCATTTCGCCGCTCGCCTGCTGCGGTTTTTTCGCGGCGTTGCCGGTAACGGTCTGCGTGAAATCAGCTTTCGCGGAGCGCGTGGTTTCAATGAAATTCTTTAGCCTGTCAGTGCCCTCGGCGTGCGCGAAGAGCGGCGCCAGAAACAGCATCAGAAGAAATCGTCGCATCGGAAGTCCTCATGGGTGTGTCCGGCTAAGACAAGCACCGCGGCGATTGGTTGTTACCCTCAACTTTGCCCGATCTGAGCAGGGATTCCCGCAAGGCTTTTCACCGCAGTCCTGGTGAATTGCCAGCGGGAACCATTGTTCCATGGCTTATATCGCGTCTATTTCTTGTAAAACACGTAGTCTGCCGAGTAGTTGACGGTCTTCTTCGCGCCTGATGTCGATGCAGTACACGGGTCGGCCGGCGCCACGCCGCCCTTCGTATTCAGGCGTTGAATATAGCTTACGCCGCTGAACGCTCCGGACCCGGTGGCCGGATTTGCTTGTACCAACTGCATCGGGATGTTGCCGGCGGGAGAGGGTGAAACCGCGAGCTGCTTGCCGGTGACTTTGCTGCCGTCGCTGTGCTCCCAGGTCGGCCCGCCATAATACTTGCCGACTACGGCGCCGCCTTTGTCGGTTAGTTTCGCGTCCGGTCCGGCGAAAGCCCATTCGAAGGTATCTGCAGCACCGGCTTTGGCTTTGCACTCATAAGTAAGGAGGCCGGCGCCAACCAGGGTCATGGCCGGCTTGTTGCCGGACGGCACAGCCACCGCGGCCGGAACATCGGGCGCGGCAGTCGAGTCGTGCATGCCGGCGCATGCGGCCAGAACTACAGGCAGGGCAGCAATGATTGCGGGTCGAGTCAGCTTTTTCATAGATTCTCCAGGTAAAAGATAAAAGCGCACCATCAGGTACGGTTATTACTACACATGACGGATGCATTCGGATGCTTAAAATTGTTAAAGCGCTGGCTTGGCGAACTCTGCAGGAAACGTTGCGCACTCCGTCTCCATCCCAACCCTCCGCTGTGAAGGGCGGAGAGCAATGGCATTGGCCTTTTCAGACTTGCGGCCCTGAAGCAGAAGATCGATCAGAGCTAGCGCTGCTCGGAAGGCGGCACCAGAATTTCACGGTTGCCGTTACTCTGCATCGCCGAAACCATGCCGGCGCGCTCCATCTGCTCGATCAGGCGCGCGGCGCGGTTATAGCCGATGCGCAGATGGCGCTGCACCAGCGAAATCGACGCGCGCCGCGATTTCAGCACGATGGCGACGGCTTCATCGTACAAGGCATCGGATTCGGCATTCCCGTCATCAACCGCGGCTTCTTCGAGCTCGCCATCGCCGCTCTGGAGGATGCCTTCGACATACTGCGGCGCGGCCAGAGATTTCAGATACTCGACGACTTTGTGCACTTCCTGATCGGCGACGAAGGCGCCGTGCACGCGTTGCGGATAGCCCGTGCCGGGCGGCAGATACAGCATATCGCCCTGGCCGCGCAGCGCTTCTGCGCCCATCTGGTCGAGGATGGTGCGCGAATCGACTTTCGCCGAAACCTGAAACGCGACGCGCGTTGGAATATTGGCTTTGATCAGGCCGGTGATCACGTCGACCGATGGCCGCTGTGTGGCGAGGATCAGATGCAGTCCGGCGGCACGCGCTTTCTGGGCGAGGCGCGCGATCAGCTCCTCGACTTTCTTGCCGACCACCATCATCAGATCGGCGAGTTCGTCGATGACGACGACGATCAGCGGCATCTGCTGCAACAGCTCAGGCTCGCCAAAATGCAGCGAAGCCTCGCCATCGGTTTCGGTCCCTCCGGCGATAAGCGGATTACGCGGATGGCGCAGCGGCGCGCCGGCTCTTTCGGCATCGCGGATCTTCTGGTTATACCCGGCGAGATTGCGCACGCCCAGGGTCGACATCAGCTTGTAGCGCCGTTCCATCTCGCCCACGCACCAGTTCAGCGCGGCCGCTGCCTGCTTCATGTCGGTCACAACCGGCGTCAACAAATGCGGAATGCCTTCGTAGACGGACAATTCCAGCATTTTCGGATCGACCATGATCAGCCTCACGTGCGCTGGCGATGCCTTGTACAGCAGGCTCAGAATCATGGCGTTGAGCGCAACCGACTTGCCCGAGCCTGTGGTACCGGCGACCAGCACATGCGGCATACGCGCAAGATCGGCAACGACCGGATGGCCGCCGATGTCCTTGCCCATCGCCAGGGTAAGCGGCGAAGGATTGTCGGCGTAGACCGTAGAACTGAGGATCTCGGACAGCCGGACGATCTGCCGTTTGGGATTTGGAATTTCGAGTCCCATGCAGCTCTTGCCGGGAATGGTTTCGACGACGCGAATGCTGACCACGGACAGCGCGCGCGCCAGATCCTTGACCAGATTAACGATCTGCGCGCCCTTGACGCCAATCGCGGGCTCGATCTCGTAGCGCGTGATGACCGGCCCCGGATAGGCGGCGACGACTTTGACTTCGACGCCGAAATCGAGCAGCTTTTTCTCGATCAGGCGCGAGGTAAATTCGAGCGTTTCCGGGCTCAGCAGTTCGGCATCGTGCGTCGGGTGATCGAGCAGATGCAGCGGCGGCAATTCGGAATCGGGCAGCTCGTCGAACAGGGGCGCCTGCTTCTCACGCTGCACGCGAACCGACTGCACCGGCTCGGGCGGCGGCCCCTGAATCACGACCGGTTCGTGCGCTTCGCTGCGTTTCTTGCCTTCGGCCAGGGTGCCTTCGCGTTTTTCCAGCGCCAGCTTACCCAGGCGCCGATCCTTGCGGGTTTGCCAATGAGCGAATACGGCCAGCCATGCATCCTCAATTGCGCCGCCGATGCGTTCGGTCACATTCAGCCATGACAAACCGGTCAGGAGGCTGATGCCGATCGCGGCGAGCACGATCAGCATCAATATTGCGCCCGTATAGCCGAACGAGGCCGACAAACCGCTGCCGATCATTCGGCCGGCCACGCCTCCCGCTTTCTCGGGTAATCCGGCGCCGAAGGCGTCAAAACGCAGTGCTTCCAATCCGCAACTGGCGAAAAGCAGCACAAACAAACCGATCGCGGCGACAAAAAACGGGCGTCGATCCAAGGGCGGGCCGGATTCGGCGCGCCGTTTTATATGCTGATAACCCCACCAAACCGTGAACAAACAAAACACTGCCCACCAGTAAGCCGATAAGCCAAAGATACCGAGCATGACATCGGACACCTTCGCGCCGACTATGCCGCCAGCGTTTTGGACGTGGCCGCCGCCGGCATCGTGCCACCAGCTGGGATCGGCCTTGTCGTAAGTTATCAGCACCAGCAGCAAGTACAGGGCCGTCGCCACGAGCACCAGCCATTTCGCTTCGCGCACCAGCGCCGCGATGTTCGGCGGTAGCGGTTCGCGGGATCTTCTGTTGCGGTTGGATGCGACCGGGAGAATGGCTTTGCGCCGTTTTACGGAGGTTTGCATGCCAGCATTATAAAGGCTGGCTTTTTACGACGCTCGGAAAAACTTGACCAACGCAAGCCAGGGCCTACGTAAACGGCGGCTGCCAATCGAAGCAACACAATCGCCAGCCTTGGCCCTCCGCCGCGATTGCAGCGGCGTAGCCTTTGCCAGGATGCAGCTCGCGTAGCGTCCACCGCGAGACCGCCTGTGGATCGTCCTGAACATCCCGCAGCGCTGCAGGCTCGCCCGGTGCGAGCGAAACCGTGAAGCGATCGAGTGCAGCGAACAAACCCGCGCCGATCGCCTTGATATACGCCTCTTTGCGCACCCAGCCGGCGAAAAAAGCATCGCGCTGAAGGGCGGGCGGCACGCCGTGCAAGGCCGCCACCTCGTCGGCCGAAAAGAAGCGTTCCGCGATTTCAGGGCCGGCGCTGGCTGCGGCTACGCATTCGACATCGACGCCGATTGCGCGGCCGCGCGTAAAGGCAAAAAGCGCCAGTTCATGTGAATGCGATACGTTGAAGTGTAGATCGCCGCATGCCGGGGCCAGCGTGGGCTTGCCGCGCTCGCCGTACGCGAACTGCAGCCGGTCGGGTGCGGAACGAAGATAACGCCCGAGCAAAGTTCGGAGCAGGCCACGCGCGGCGGTGAAATGCGCGCGATCCTTTTCGAAATAAAAGCGGGCGGCGCGCAGCACTTCGTCGGCAGACAGCAGCGTGGCGTAATCAGGCTGGTCGGGCAACCTTGCACGCCAAACATGCACCTGATTCTCGAGCAAAGCGAGCTGATAGGGAGCTTGCCGCCAGTTATCGGCATCAGCTGACACGGGCATCGCCGCGCGCGCCATCGTGGTTTGCACCGTCGCCGCCGGCAGGCTGATCGGCACTTGTCCTGACAGAGTTGGCGAGCGGCCGATCGGAAATCGAGGTTTTACCGGCAGATGACATCGCAGTATTGAAGCAGATGTGCGCTCGCAATGCTATCGCCGCAACACCCGCTCCAGTCGTGGATTATTGGCGTGATCGGCTTCGGTCAGAAACGCACGCGGGGACCGGCGCCAGGC
>JBGTFJ010000309.1:0-2562 GCA_041747355.1 Burkholderiales bacterium | reverse complement strand
TCTGTAACCATCTGTTGCACTTCAAACGTGAATGCACCTTCCCGCCTGCGCGGGAATGACAGGAATAAAAAGTTCTTCAAAGCTTTCTCGGTCCGGTTAACGTTGCGGTTTCCAGGAAGGTTCGAGAACGTTCGATTCTATCTAGCAAGCTTTGGCTCAACGCCAACCGGCGCGCTCGCCGCAAGCAGCGCCAGATATTTCTGATGAAGCTGCTCTCTGGTTTCGACGACCATCGGGTTCAGCGGAATGCAGTCAACCGGGCACACTTCCACACATTGCGGCGTCTCGTAGTGGCCGACGCATTCCGTGCACAGCTTCGGATTGATCACGTAAATTTCTTCGCCCTGCGCGATCGCGCCATTTGGGCACTCGGGCTCGCACACGTCGCAGTTGATGCATTCGTCGGTAATCATCAAAGCCATAACGGTTGTCCGGCTGATTTCCGGGCGCTAGGTTTTTCGGCGGTCGTGGTGAATCTTGGCATTCAGTTGCACCCAAATCCTCGGGTCGACGAATCCGCTGATGTCGCCGCCGAGCATCGCGATCTCTCGCACCATGGTCGCCGAGATGAACATGTATTGATCGGACGGCGTCAGAAACAGCGTTTCGACCTCGGGAAAGAGTTTGCGGTTCATCCCGGCCATCTGGAATTCGTAGTCGAAATCCGAAATCGCGCGCAAGCCGCGCAATATGATATTAGCGTTATGCTCGCGCAATAAATCGAGCAGCAGACCATCAAAGCCAACGACTTCGACATTGGCAAGGTGAGCGAGCACGGCTTTGGCCATTTCGACGCGCTCATCCAGGGAAAAAAAAGGACGTTTGTTGCGGCTGTCGGCGATGCCGACGACGACGCTGTCGAATAGATTCGCCGCGCGCCGCACCAGATCCTCATGACCGTGCGTCAGTGGATCGAAGGTGCCAGGGTAAACCGCCTTGGTTAGCATGTTTGGCTTACGTCCTTAATCAGCGTCTTATTCGCCGTTTTCGTGAAGCCGGCCCAGTAGTTGGTAATGCACGCGCCCTGCCCGGCTGCTGCGAATCACTGTCCAGCCCTCGGGCGGCATCAGCGACCGTGGGCTTTCGACATAGACGAGGCCGTTCCCGGCGAGCCGCGGCCTCAGCAACGGCAAAAGCTGCGGCGAAAGCTCGGAATCGAAGGGCGGATCGAGAAAGATACAATCGAATGTCTCGCGCACATTCCGCAAAAATCGCAGCCCGTCGCCGCGAACGATTTCGATGCCTGCCGCCTGCAACTTCACGGCGTTTGCCCGCAGCGCATTGTATACGTCATCGTCATTATCGACCATGACGACACGTACCGCGCCGCGCGAAGCTGCTTCGAAACCGAGCGCGCCGCTGCCGGCGAAAAGATCGAGACAGGACAGGCCATCGAGTTGCTGCCCGAGCCAGTTAAACAACGTCTCGCGGACGCGGTCGGGCGTCGGCCGCAGGGCTGGATTCGACGGGAATTCGATCAGGCGGCTGCGCCAGACGCCGCCGATGATGCGAACCGTGTTGTTGCCGCGCAACAGTGCGCCTCGATCCGTCGGTCTGATCGTTCGACCGGCAGACTACTGTGTCTTGGCCTGCTTGTCGGCGCCGCCGACCACCGTCGTCACCATGCGATCCGGATCGACGTGGCGCGAAAATGCCAGCTTGATATCGGCAGCCGTAACTTTTTCGACGTTTTTCGTGAATTTGTCGAGATAATCGAGCGGCAGTTTGTAGAAGCCGATCACCGCCAGGTATTCGTGGATCTTTTTGTTGCTGTCGATGCGCAGCGGGAATCCGCCGATGATGTTCTGCTTGGCGGCCTTCATCTCGGCTGCAGTCGGCCCACTGGCGAGAAATTCGCGCAGGGTTTTTTTGACAACCAAGAGCGCGTCTTCGGCCTGCTCTTTCTTGGTCTGCAGACCGATTTGAAACGGACCGGCTTCCTTCAGCGGCATGAAGTAGCTGTAGACGCTGTAGGCGAGCCCACGTTTCTGCCGCACTTCTTCGATGAAGCGCGACACGAAGCCGCCGCCGCCCAGTACATAGTTGCCGACGAACAACGGGAAATAATCCGGATGGTTGCGCGGAATGCCGACGGCGCCGAGCAGTATGTGACTCTGTGAAGCCGGATGCGGAATGTTCTCGACCCTGGCCGCCCGCAGCCCTTTCACATCCGGAATCGCGGTCGCGGGGACGCCGGCCCGCGGCAGTTTTTCCGTCACTCGCTCGGCGATCGCGTCGGCATCCGTGCGGCTGATATCGCCGATGATGGCAACGATCGTATTGGCCGAACTGTAATGGTCGGCATAAAACTGCTGCAGGTCATCGCGGTTCAGTTCGGTGACCGTTTCGACCTCGCCGGATGTACGCATCGAGTACGGATGATCGCCATACAGCATTGCGAAAAAAGAATGCTCGGCGATGGATTCGGGCTTGGTGTTGGCTTCCCGAAGCGCGCCGATCACGCGCGCCTTTTCGCGCTCGAGGATATCCTGCGGAAACTGCGGCGTCTGCAGCACGCGCGCAAAAACGTCGAGCGCCTGTTCGCGTTCGGTCGCGCTCGAC
>JBGTFJ010000308.1:0-5639 GCA_041747355.1 Burkholderiales bacterium | reverse complement strand
GGCACCGGGTTGAACGACGTGCTGGGCATGGTCGCTAATTTCCGCGAGACCGATGCGCTGACGCCGGTCGTGCTCATGGGTTATGCGAATCCGATCGAAGCGATGGGCGCAACAAGCTTCGCCACACAGGCCAAAATCAGCGGCGTCGATGGCGTGCTGGTCGTTGATTATCCGCCTGAGGAGTGCGCGGATTGGGTCGATACACTTGTGGACAACAATATCGCGCCGATTTTCCTGTTGTCGCCGACTACCACAACAGCGCGGATGCGGCAGATTGCGTCATTTGCGCGCGGTTACATCTACTACGTCTCGCTGAAAGGCGTGACTGGCGCCGGCCATCTCGATCTCGAGTCGATTGCCGACAAGATCCCGCGAATCCGCGAACACATCAGTCTCCCGATCGGTGTCGGCTTCGGCATACGCGATGCACAAACCGCTCAGGCGATCGCGAAATTTGCCGATGCGGTCGTCATAGGCAGCCGACTCGTCGAAGAACTCGAAGTTTCCCCGCGCGATCAGGCCTTGGTCCGCGTATCCGCGCTGATGAAAACCCTGCGCAGCGCCCTCGATGCGCGCTAACCGCGCTAGCGAAGCTTGATGCCCCCATGAGCTGGTTGCAGAAGTTGTTGCCGCCCAAGATCAACCGCAATTCGGAAAGCGTCCGCAAAGTGATGCCAGAGGGTTTGTGGAGCAAATGCGAAGCGTGCGAGGCTGTGCTCTATCGGACCGATCTTGAAAACAACCTCGGCGTCTGCCCGAAATGCAATCATCATAACCGGCTGACGGCGCGCCAGCGTCTCGATCAATTGCTCGATAGCGAAGGGCGGCACGAGATCGGCATGGACGTCATCCCGGTCGACAGCCTGAAATTCCGCGACAGCCGGCGTTACACGGAACGGCTCGACGCCGCGCAGGCCGAAACCGGGGAAATGGATGCACTGGTCGTAATGCAAGGCAGCGTGCTGGCCATTCCGATGGTCGTCGCGGCATTTGAGTTCAGATTTCTCGGCGGCTCGATGGGCGCCGTGGTCGGCGAGCGATTCGTGCGCGGCGTGCAAGCCTGTCTCGACCAGAAACTGCCGTTCGTGTGCTTCGCCGCGAGCGGCGGTGCGCGCATGCAGGAAGGTTTGTTTTCACTGATGCAAATGGCTAAGACCTGCGCCGCGCTTTCGCAGCTGTCGGCAGCGCGCTTGCCGTTCATTTCGGTATTGACCGATCCGACCATGGGCGGCGTGTCGGCAAGCTTCGCAATGATAGGAGACGCGGTCATCGCGGAACCGAACGCGCTCATCGGTTTCGCCGGGCCCAGGGTGATCGAGCAAACCGTGCGACAGACGCTGCCGGAAGGATTTCAACGGGCCGAATTTTTGCTCGAACACGGCGCGATCGACCTGATCGTCGATCGCCGCCAAATGCGTCAAAAGCTGGCCAATCTCCTGACATTGATGCTGGGTCTGCCGGCAATCCAGCGGCAGGAATGAATGGCGACGAATCTCGAGTCCGCATCGCCCGTCCGAATCGATCAAGGTTTGCCGCAGCCACTGCCGCAGTCGCTGGCTGAGTGGCTCGCCTATCTCGAACGGATTCATCCGAAAACCATTGCGATGGGGCTGGAGCGCGTCTCGGCAGTTCGGGATGCGCTCGCGCCGTCTCTTCCGCTGGTATTGCCTTTTCCCGTCATCACAGTGGGTGGAACCAATGGCAAGGGCTCGACTTGCGCCATGCTGGAATCGATATTGACGAGCGCCGGTTATCGGGTCGGCTGCTACACCTCACCGCATCTGCTGCAGTATAACGAGCGCGTCCGCATTAATCGCGAAAATGTCAGCGACGACGCTTTGTGCCGCGCGCTGGCCAAAGTCGAAGCGGCGCGCGGCGCGATCCCGCTGACCTACTTCGAGTTCGGCACGCTGACCGCGATGCAGTTGTTCATCGAATCCGGGGTCGACGCGGTTGTCCTCGAAGTAGGGCTGGGCGGTCGCCTGGATGCGGTCAACGCATTCGATACCGACTGCGCGATTATCACCAGCATCGATATGGATCACATGGATTATCTCGGCGATACCCGCGAATCGATAGCGTTCGAGAAAGCCGGCATCTTCCGCGCAAATACCGCGGCGATCTGCGCCGACACTGATCCTCCGCAAAGCCTGCTGGATCATGCTATCGGCATAGGCGCCCGCTTGATCCGCGACGGCGAGGACTACAGTTTCCATGGCGACGGCATGCAATGGCAATATCGAAGCAAAAAAAAACAGCGCTTCAGCTTGCCGTATCCAGCTTTGCGCGGCGCCTGCCAGTTATCCAATGCGAGCGCGTGCCTGGCTGCCCTGGACGAACTGCGCGATCGCCTGCCGATCGACATGCAACACGTGCGCGAAGGCCTGCTCACAGTCGATCTCGCCGCGCGCTTCCAGGTTTTGCCCGGCAGGCCCACGGTTATCCTGGATGTCGCGCACAATCCACAGGCGGCTGCGGCGCTGGCGACGAATCTTGGCAACATGCAGAAGCACGGGAAAACGATTGCGGTGTTTGCGATGCTCAATGACAAGGATGTGGGTGGCGTAATTCGCGCACTCCAGCCTTGCATCGATCAGTGGCTGATCGCCGATTTGCGGCAACCTCGCGGCGCGCAGGCGGAGCGGCTGTCGGACGAATTGATCGAGGCGGGCGTGACCAGCAACGTCATTCGCTTTGCCCAGCCATCCGACGCCTATCAGCGTGCCCTCGAGCTTGCGGGCGACGATGATAGAATCATCGTGTTCGGATCGTTCTACACCGTTGCCGACGTAATTCGCAGCCGAAGCGAGACCCAAAATATTTCGGCGGCTGTCAAGGCATGACGGCGCGGCGCGCCTTGTCTACACAGCTGGCGTTCGCCAACGACCAGCCAGCAACAAATCTGCCCGGCGCGATTCCTCAAACTCCCAGCATCGCAAGGCCCGCCCGAATTAGAGATAAAGGCGCGAGATGGTAAAAGCGATAAACGATGACGAAATCAAATTGCGCAAGCGCGCGCGACGCAGGCTGATCGGCGCGATAGCGCTGGTACTTCTGGCGATCCTCATCCTGCCGCTGGTGCTCGACCACGAACCCGCTTCGCTTGCGCCCGATCTCGCGGTTATCACGTCGAACGGGAAAAGCGATTTTACCTCTCGCGTCGTACCCGTTCCGCCTTCCGTTCCGCCTGTCGAAACCAGCGAAAATCCCGCTCCGATGCCTGCGCCTCCTGCGGAGAAGCCGCTAGTCGCAGGTTCGTCGGAAGGCAGCAGGCCGGGCACAGCCGTCTCGCCGATCGAAAGCGAATCGACCGAAGGGCGTGCGGTCGAAAAAGCAGAGTCGCCAGCAGCGGCTGCGTCGAAGAAAGAAGCAGAGACGACCAAACCGAAAAAAGCGGAAAAATCGGCCGAAGTACGGAAATCGGCGACCAAGGCCGCTGATGACAGCAAGCCAAGGAAAACAACGGCTGCAGCCGTTGAAGCCAAGACCCAGCGCAGCGATACCTTCGCTATTCAACTCGAGTCCTTCGCCAATGCCGCCAATGCCAAACAGTTGCAGGAGAAACTGGCATCGAACGGCGTCAAATCGTATACCGAGGTCGTTGAAACCAGACAGGGCAAGCGCACGCGCGTCAGGGTCGGGCCCTTTGCCACCCGTGAAGCGGCCGAACAGGCACTGAGTAACCTGAAAGCGTCAGGGTTCTCCGGCATCGTAAGCCCGTAAACCGCCGGAAGTGAAGCTTCGCCCGATTTCGTTGTCCTGTTGCCAAGCTGCCGAATGCCGCGCGTTTTCTGGCAACGATGACCGCCTTTGATTATGCGGTACTGGCGATCGTCGTTTTTTCGGTGCTGATCGGCATCGCACGAGGGTTCGTGAGCGAGCTTCTCGCGCTGGCCAGCTGGATCGCCGCTTTTTGCGTCGCCCGATCGTTCGCGGTTCCATTCGCACCGCTAATGCCCGCGGATATCGTCAACTTATCGCTGCGTTTCTTTGCGAGTTTTGTCGTATTATTCGTGCTCACATTATTGGCAACCAAATTGATTGCGATCCTGGTTGTGAAACTCGTAAGCGGCAAGGAAGGTTTGGGTTTGGCCGATCGCAGTCTCGGCGCCGCATTTGGTATCGCGCGCGGCGGCCTGATCGTGATAATAGGCGTGGTGATTTCCGGCTTGACCGCACTGCCGCGTTCGCCGGTCTGGCGCAATGCGATGTTGTCGGCGCCGCTCGAACTCGCCGCTACCAGCGTCAAGCCCTGGCTTCCCGCCGATCTGGCTAAACGTATCCGCTACGATTAGATAACTATGTGTGGGATTCTCGGCGTCGTCGCAACGACCCCCGCCAATCAGATAATCTATGACGGCCTGATGGTGCTGCAGCACCGTGGACAGGATGCTGCCGGCATCGTCACGGCGGATAACGCGCAATTCCATTTGCATAAAGGCAGCGGTTTGGTGCGCGATGTTTTCCGCACCCGCAATATGCGCGCGCTGGTCGGCAATATGGGGATCGGTCATGTCCGTTACCCGACCGCCGGTTGCGCCGGTTCGGCTGCCGAGGCGCAGCCTTTGTACGTCAATTCGCCTTTCGGCATCGTACTCGGCCACAACGGCAACCTGACCAACACCGGGGAATTGAAGCGCGAGTTATTTCGTCAGGATTTGCGTCACGTAAACACGAATTCGGATTCGGAAGTCCTGCTGAATGTGCTCGCTCACGAGCTGCAGGAGTCGACCACCAATCACAAGCTCGATCCGGCTGCCATTTTCGCGGCGATCTCCGGCGTGCATCGCCGTTGCCGCGGCGCCTATGCGGTGGTGGCGATGATCGCCGGTTATGGATTGCTGGCCTTCCGCGATCCGCACGGCATCCGGCCGCTGGTGATCGGCAAAAATGAAACCGCGCGCGGCCGCGAGTATATGGTCGCATCGGAAAGCGTGGCGTTCGATACGCTAGGCTTCACTCTGTTGCGCGATGTTGCGCCCGGCGAAGCGGTTTTTATCGATCCGTCAGGTAATTTTTACAGCCGCCAGTGCGCCGCCAATGCCGTGTGTTATCCGTGCATTTTCGAATATGTCTATCTCGCCCGGCCAGACTCGATGCTGGATGGCATCTCGGTGTACGAGACGCGATTGCGCATGGGCGAGCATCTGGCCGACAAGATACGTGACCAGTACAGCCATCTTGATATCGATGTCGTGATTCCGATCCCCGATTCGAGCCGGCCCTCGGCAATGCAGTTAGCCAACCGGCTCGGCCTGACCTACCGCGAAGGCTTCATCAAGAATCGCTACATAGGCCGCACTTTCATCATGCCCGGGCAATCGCTGCGGACGAAATCCGTGCGGCAGAAATTGAACGCGATCGGCATCGAATTCAAGGACAAGAACGTGCTCCTGGTCGACGACTCGATCGTGCGCGGCACGACCAGCCGCGAGATTGTGCAAATGGCGCGCGAAGCCGGAGCGCGCAAAGTGTACTTCGCGTCGGCCGCGCCGCCGGTGCGTTTCCCGAACGTATATGGCATCGACATGCCGAGTGCTCAGGAATTGATCGCAACCGGCCGCAGCGACGATGAGATTGCGCTAGAGATCGGAGCCGATAAACTCATCTATCAGGATCTGTCCGCATTAGTCGAATCG
>JBGTFJ010000307.1:0-7561 GCA_041747355.1 Burkholderiales bacterium | reverse complement strand
GCTATTTCATGCCGGGCAGGTGTTCATGATTTACCAATGGGATTTGCTGCTGCTGGAAACCGGTTTCCTCGCCTTGTTTCTGACTTCGGGCTCGGTTCTCGCGGTATGGCTGCTGCGCTGGTTGCTGTTCCGCTTCATGTTTTTGTCGGGGGTCGTGAAGCTGGCGAGCGGCGACGCGAACTGGGCCGACCTGACCGTGCTGACGCGCTACTTCGAAACCCAGCCTCTGCCGACGGCGCTGGCGTGGTACGCGCATCAGTTGCCAGAGACGGCGCTGATCGCCGCCGCAGGCCTGATGTTCGCGATCGAGCTCGTGCTGCCGTTTTTTATTTTCCTGCCGCGCCGCCCACGCTTGTTCGCGGCATGGGCGTTCATCGTGTTCCAGCTTGCGATCATCGCGACCGGCAACTATGGTTTTTTCAACCTGCTGACGATAGCACTTTGCCTGCTGCTGTTCGACGATCAGGCGATCGGCAGATGGCTTCCGGAAAAATCGCTCGGGGGATGGCGTAAGCAAACACGGACGAAGCGAACGCCGTCAGCCGTGGCGACTGGCGTGACCGCGGTTTATGCGGCACTCGTCGTGCTGGCCGGTGTTGGTCAAATCTACGCGGCGGCGACTCGCAACGAACCGCCGGCGCTGCTCGCCAAACTCGCCGAGTTTGCCGCGCCGCTGCGTACCATCAACACGTATGGCGCATTTGCCGAAATCATCACGGAGCGCCAGGAGATCGTCGTCGAAGGCTCGCTCGATGGCCAGACCTGGCGCAAGTACACATTCAAATACAAACCCGGCGATGTCGCCGCAGCGCCGGGTTTCAATGTGCCGCATCAACCGCGGCTCGATTGGCAGATGTGGTTCGCAGCACTCGGCAATGAATCGCGCAACTGGTTTCCCGATTTTTTGCAGCGCTTACTTGCCGCATCGTCCGACTCCGGGAGCGATGTGCTCGCGCTTCTGGCGAACGATCCATTCGCCGGCGCCAAGCCGAAAACCGTGCGCGCCGTCATTTACGAGTACCGCTTCGCCAGCCCCGAACAGCGTGCGCAGGGTTTGTGGTGGGAGCGGCGGCAGACGGGTCTGTATTATCCGGCGATGACGGCGCAGCCGCACGGACAAAGCGCGCCGGCCGGATCGAAATTGATCGATTCGATCGTGCGGCCGCGCTGATTCCCTGACCTGCTAAAACTCGATACCGAAGCGGCGCAGGACCGCGAGCATCAGATAGTAGAGCGCGAGCATGGCAACCACACTGATCAGAAGCGCCGGATAAAACGCCAGGCCTTTCTTGAGCAACGCCGGCAGCAGCAGAAACAACGGCAATGATGGCAGTACCAGCCAGAAAATACTGCGCGACAGGGCGATAACCTGATCGCTGCTGCCGGTATCCACATATAGCCAGATGATCGCCAGCAAGGACACCAGCGGCAGCGAAGCGAGCAAGCCGGCGAGCAGCGAACTGCGCCTGGCGATCTCCGAAACCGCAACGATGAGCGATGCCGAAATCAGCAGCCTGGTCAGGTAATAAATCATTGCTCGTTCTCCGCAGTGATTTCGTTAGTAAGCACACAGCAGTTTACTGTTGACCTTGGTACGACGGGAACCTTGAAGATGGCGGTATGCCCAGGAGATATTCGTTCATTAACCGCAGCGTTTATTGTGTTCCCTGCGGTATCAAGTCTCTGCGCCAGCCGGTAGTGCGTCAGTTAGGCCGTTCGTGGTGAGCTTGTCGAACCATGAGCGGCCATTCACCCTTCGACAAGCTCAGGGCGAACGGCTTGCGATGAACGAAGATTTGAAACTGACGCACTACCCACCAGCCGTTTGCAGCTGATCCGGTCGAGCCTTCATTACCTCATCTTCGTCGTCGCGATGTGCAATCCGATACAGTAGCGGGAGCACCAGCAGCGTCAACACAGTTGAAGACAAAATCCCTCCGATCACGACCGTCGCCAGTGGTCGCTGCACTTCAGCGCCGGTACCGGCTGCAATCGCCATCGGGATGAAGCCCAGAGAAGCGACCAGTGCTGTCATCAACACGGGCCTTAACCGCGTCAACGCGCCTTCGTGTATCGCGTCGTCCAGCGAACGGCCTTCCTCGCGCAGAGTGCGAATGAACGAGAGCATCACGAGGCCGTTCAACACTGCGACGCCCGATAGCGCGATGAATCCGACACCGGCTGAAATCGACAACGGAATATCGCGCAACCAAAGCGCAAGCACGCCACCGGTCAAGGCGAATGGCACGCCGGTGAACACCAGCAGGCCGTCGCGCAGATTGCCGAACATCGTATAAAGCAGAAGGAGGATCAGTCCAAGGGTGACGGGAACGACGATCTGCAACCGCTGCGCTGCCGAAATCAGTTGCTCGAACTGACCGCCCGTGGCAATCCAGTAACCGGTCGGCAGGATAACCTGTTCGCTGATGGCCGATTGCACGTCGCCAACAAACGAACCGATATCGCGGCCACGCACATTGGAAGTGATGACCGCACGACGCTTGCCGTTTTCGCGGCTGATCTGATTTGGTCCGGGCGCGACGCCGAAAACCGCGACTTCGCCCAACGTCGTATAGCCTGTGCGCTCGGCGCCATTCGCTACATTCGTTTCTGCTGCCGGTAATTTGATCGGTAGTCGTTTCAGCGTATCGATGTCGGTGCGCACTTTTTCCGGCAAGCGAACGATCAGATCGAAACGACGATCGCCTTCGAAGATGCTGCCTGCCACCTGACCGCCAATCGCAATCGAGATCGCGCTCTGTACGTCCGCGGCACTGAGTCCGTAACGCGACATTTTCTGGCGATCCATTTTGATCGTCAGCACGGGCAATCCCGTTAATTGCTCGGCTTTGACGTCGGCGGCCCCGGGAATGGTTTCGAACACCGCCTCGACCTGTTTGCCGATCTCACCCAATGTCTCCAGATCATCCCCAAACACCTTCACTGCAACGTCGGCGCGTACGCCCGACAAAAGTTCGTTGAAGCGCATTTGTATCGGCTGCGTGAATTCGTAGTTGTTGCCCGGTATCTGAATCACGGCGGCTTCGAGCGCCGCGACCAGGTCCTCGGGCGTGCGATCTGGATCGGGCCATTCCGATCTAGGTTTCATGATGATGAAGTTGTCGGCGACGCTGGGAGGCACCGGGTCGGTCGCGATCTCGGCGGTGCCGATCTTGGCGAAAATTTTATCAACCTCGGGAAACTCCTTGATCCTTTTTTCCAGCGCATATTGCATTTCGACCGCTTGCGAAAGACTGGTGCCGGGAATGCGCAGAGCATGCAGGGCGATGTCGCCCTCGTTCAGGCTCGGAACGAATTCGCTGCCCATACGCGTCGCCAGCAAGCCGCCGAGTATCACCGCGGCGACCGCAACCGTTACCGTCAGCGCCGAATTCGCCATCACTGCTTTCAGGGCCGGCGTGTACAGTTTTTTCGCCGCCACGATCACCAGGCTTTCCTTCTCCGCCACTTTGCCGGTCAGGAACAGGGCGATAGCGGCCGGGATAAAAGTGATAGACAAAATCATCGCGCCGAGCAAGGCGGCGACTACGGTGAACGCCATCGGATGAAACATTTTTCCTTCGACGCCGGTCAGCGTGAAAATCGGCAGATATACGACCATAATGATGAATTGGCCGTAAAGCAGTGGCCGCCGCGCTTCGCTGGAGGCGTCGGATATCACGCTGAAACGCTCGCCGCGCGTTAGCACGCGGCCGACGCGCGCCTGTTCTTCGCTGAGGCGGCGCATGCTGTTTTCGACGATCACGATCGCGCCATCGACGATGATGCCGAAATCGAGCGCGCCCAGACTCATCAGATTCGCGCTGACCTTGTTGGTGAACATGCCGGTAAAGGTGAACAGCATGGACAGCGGGATGATCAGCGCGGTGATCAGCGCCGCGCGAAAATTGCGGAGGAACAAAAACAGCACAGCCATCACCAGCAACGCGCCTTCGAGCAGATTGGTTTTAACCGTGGCTATGGTTTTGTCGACCAGAGTCGAGCGGTCGTAAACCGTTTGCGCAATCACACCTTCGGGCAGGGTTTGATTTATTTCGCTGAGCTTTTTGGCGACCGCCTGCGATACCGTGCGGCTGTTTTCGCCGATCAGCATAAACACGGTGCCGAGCACGACCTCTTTGCCGTTTTCGGTCGCTGCGCCATTACGTAGTTCTTTTCCCATTAGCACTTCGGCAATGTCCTTAATGCGCACCGGCACGCCACTCCGGCTGCCGATAACGATGTTGCGGATTTCATCAAGGTTGGCGACTTGCCCCGGGACGCGGATCAAATACTGTTCGCCGCTTCTCTCGATATAACCGGCGCCGATGTTCGCGTTGTTCTGTTCGAGCGCCGCGACCAGATCGCGCAAAGACAGCCCGTATTCGACAAGCTTTGCGGGGTCGGGCGTCACATGAAACTGCTTGACGTAGCCGCCGACCGAATTGACTTCGGTAACGCCTTTGACGGTGCGCAGTTGCGGCTTGATGATCCAGTCCTGCACTTCGCGCAAATCGGTCGGCGTATAGCGAGTCCCGTCCGGCTTCTTTGCGCCCGCCGCGGCATCTACCGTCCACATGAAAATCTCGCCGAGCCCGGTCGCGATCGGCCCCATGGTCGGTTCTATTCCGGCCGGCAAGCGACCTTTGGCTTCCTGTATGCGCTGATTGACGAGCTGGCGCGCGAAGTAGATATCGGTGCCGTCCTTGAAGATCACCGTGACCTGCGACAAGCCATAGCGCGAAATCGAACGCGTATTCTCGAGGTTGGGAAGCCCGGCCATCACGGTTTCAATCGGAAACGTGATGCGCTGCTCGGCCTCCAGCGGCGAGTAGCCCGACGCTTCCGTGTTGATCTGAACCTGGACATTGGTGATGTCGGGAACGGCATCGATCGGCAGCCGCTGGTAGTTGTAAACGCCGAGCGCCGCCATGCCGAGCACGAGGAGCAGCACCGTCCAGCGCTGGGCTATCGAGAATTTCAAAATGCGTTCGAACATCGTTCCGCTCCTAGTGGTCGTGGGTTGCGCCGGACTTGCCGAGCTCGGCCTTGATCGCAAAACTGTTGCCGGCCGCGTACTGCACGCCTGCCCCCAGCCCTTCGACGACTTCAACCATCTTGCCGTCGCTGCGCCCGAGCTGCAGCGGCCGCGCTTCGAGGAATTCGCCGTAGCGCCCGAAAACCACAGACCAATCGCGCACCGTCTGGATCGCATCGACCGCGACTGCGACGGGCACCTGCGTCTCGTCCGAAGTCAGCTCGACGCGTACGAACAGCCCCGGCCGCCAGGCGCCGTCGGGGTTGGGCAGAGTGACTCTCGCTTTCGCGGTCCGCGTTTGTTCACCGACGAGCGAGCCTATGTATGAGACTTCACCCACAGCTTCCGACTGAAAGGCGGTCGCATTAACGGTCACCTGTTGTCCGACTTTGATCGTGTTCAAGTCTTTCGGATAAACCGTGATTTCGGCCCAGACCGTGGACAGGTCGGCGATGGTGAAGATGTTTGCGTCGTCCTTGATCGCCTCTCCCAACGCCATATCCTTCTCGACCACGACACCGTCGATTGGCGCGCGGACCTCGAATCGTGTCAGCTGGTCGTTGCTGCCTTTCGGTGAGGCACCGAAAGCGCGCAGCTTCTGGCTTGCCGTCGCAAACGCGATTTCGGCTTCGCTCCATGCCTGCTTCGCGAGCAGATAATCCTGTTCCGGCGAAATATTTTCCTGCCAGAGTTTCTTCTCGCGATCGTGCGTCGTGCGCGCCAGCGTCAGGCGTTTCCGGGTCGCCGAAAAGTCGCTCCGCATATCGGCGAGCGTCTGGCTGTCCAATACTGCCAGCAAGTCGTTTTTCCTGACCTGCGCGCCGATCGAAACCGGCGACGCAATCACCATACCGCTGACACGCGGCACTACATGTACCAAACGATCCTGATTGAACTGAATTTCGCCCGGCAATCGCAGCACGCTTTTGATCGTCGCCGGGCCGGCAGTTTTTATTTCGACGCCTGCGCCCTTGAGCGCGGCATCGGTCATCGCGACCCGGGCTTCGACCTGGCTATATGCCCATTGATGAGACTGTCTATTGCGTTTCGCCGTGACTGTGACATCGAACGAATGCGGTTCTTCGACGACCTGGTCGCCGCGCAAATAATCGCTTTCCGGTGCAAAGTTGAAAGTTTGCGGTGGTGCGCCGAGGCGAGACAGCGTGATGCCGACATCGGCGTCCGAAGGGGCGAGCGGTTCATCGTTTTCGTAAAGATAAACGCGAAACACCGGCGGCACGCCGGTCTCGTAAATCGTGACTTCGACCGCGAAATCGCCAGCGCTGAAATACTTGCCGCCGTGCGGTCCTTGCCGAGGCCCGGCAGCCGTTCCAGCTTTTTTGCCGGCGATCTGGGTTGGCTTGCCACCCTGGCTCGCCTGCGTCTGGCTGGTTTTCTCGAAGGTCAATATCCATGCGCCAAGCACCGCCGTCGCGGCGATGACAATAGCGATCAGTAACATTTGCTTCTTGTCCATTATCGCTCCTGGTTTTGCGGATCGTTATCGAGCGGCATGGCGACCAGCCGTTCGAGATCGGCGACCAGGCGCTGATAACCGGCTACGGCCTGCAGATAGAGCGCCTGGTTTTGAAACAGCGTGCGCTGCGCATCGAGCACTTCGAGGAAACCGAATTTGCCGAGCTGGTAGCCTTTGTTTGCCGCGGCGAATGCGCTTTTTGCGCCGGGCAGGATTTCGTTGCGCAGGGTCTTGATCTGGTTTTCGGAGGCGGTGAGCGCTTCGTAGGTCTGAACGAGATCGGTGGTGATGCGAAGCTCGGTCGAGCGACGTTCATCCTCGGATTTTCCGAGGCGCTGATAGGCCGCCTGCAGGTTCCCCTGATTGCGATCGAACAGCGGCAGCGGTATGCCAATGTCAAACACCAGCGTGTTTTCGGAATCGCGATGGAAGCGCCTGATGCCGGCGCCGACCGTCACATCGGGTACGCGCCGGGTTTTTTCCAGTTCCAGCAAGGCCTCGCGTTGCGACACGTTTTTCGCGCTGCGCAGCAGCTCTGGATTCGCACCGATACGCTGCGTTAAAACATCCAGCGGCGGTAAGTCGATCAACGCTTCGAGATCGCCGGTCGCACGACTGAATTGCGGCGTGGCGTTGCCCCAGAACAATGCAAGTGTTTTACGTAAGCTGGCGAGATCGCGCTGCGCCTGTTCAAAGTCTATAGCCGCACTGCTGGTGATCAGCCGAGCTTTGGTTTCCTCGACCGGCGAAACCTTTCCCGCCTGCACACGTTTCGACACGGCGCCGGTCACTTGCCGGGCAAGCTGCACGTTCTGATCGGCCAGTTCCGTGCGCCGCTGCGCTGCCAACACATCGGTAAACGTTTGCGCAAGCCGCGTCAGGATTTCATTCCGCCTTGCCACCAAATCGCGCTCGGCGACTTCGCGCGCAGCGGAGGCCGCGCCTACGCGCGCCGCGCGCTTGCCACCGAGCTCGATCAGCTGGCTGAGGCGGATTGCGGTTGAGCTGTCGCGGCCGATTTCATCGCCGCCAATACCGAGAACAGG
>JBGTFJ010000306.1:0-4666 GCA_041747355.1 Burkholderiales bacterium | reverse complement strand
CCGACATCGGCTGGCTCGAAGTACACAGCGAAAACTATTTCGGCGGCGGCCAGCCGCTGTATTTTCTCGAACGCGCGCGCCGGCACTATCCGCTGAGCCTGCATGGCGTCGGCCTATCGCTGGGTTCGACCGACAAGCTGTCGCGGGAACATCTGGGCCGACTCAAATCTCTGATCGCGCGCATCGAACCGGCGATGGTGTCCGAGCACCTGTGCTGGGGTTCGATCGGCGGGCGTCATCTGAACGATCTCTTGCCCTTGCCGTACACCGAAGAAGCTCTCGACCTGGTTTGCGCGCATGTCGGCGAAACCCAGGATTTTCTGGCGCGCAGGATGTTCGTCGAAAACGTTTCGAGCTATCTGCAGTTCACGCATTCGACTTTGCCGGAATGGGAGTTCGTGCGCGAGGTCGCGGCGCGCACCGGCTGCGGCATTCTGCTCGACGTCAACAACATCTATGTGAATTCGATCAATCACGGTTTCGACGCTTCGCGTTATCTGCGCGGCATCCCGCGCGCGGCCGTCGGCGAAATCCATCTTGCCGGCTTCGATGCCGGAACCGACTGCCTGATCGACACCCACGCGAAGCCGGTCGCCGATGCCGTGTGGGCGTTATACCGCGAGGCAGTTGAGCGCTTCGGTCCGACGCCGACCCTGATCGAATGGGATGCCGATATTCCCGCGCTCGACGCGCTGCTTGCGGAAGCGGGCAAAGCGGATTCATTGATGGAGACGCGTCATGCTCTCGCTTCGTGATCTGCAGCGCACATTCGTCGACAACCTGCTCGCGTCTACGCAGTGCGGCGCTATTCTCGCCACGCCGGGCATGGAGGTTGGCGCGCGGCTCGGCATCTATCGCAACAACGTATTCAGCAATTACCGCGAAGCGCTGCGCGCGGTTTACCCGGCAATCGAGCGCCTCGTCGGCACAGAATTCTTCCGCCATGTCGCCGATCGTTTCATCGCAACCCACGAATCGGTGAGCGGCGACCTGCACCGCTTTGGCGAGGGCTTCGCCGATTTCCTGCAGGGTTTTCCGGGCGCCGAACACCTCGTTTACCTGAGCGACACCGCGCACCTGGAATGGCTGATTCACGAGTCGTTTCATGCGGCCGATCACGCGCCTTTACCGCTGCAGCGCCTGGCGGCAATCGGGCCTGAGCAGTACGGCGCCTTGCGCTTCGAGATGCATCCGGCTTGCCGCCTGTTCGCATCGCCGTATCCGGCGCATCGGATCTGGCAGACCAATCAGCCCGACGACGGCAGCGACCCTCGAGACGAAGATCGCATCGATCTGGCGAGCGGCGGCGTCACGTTGCTGGTTCACCGCCGCGACTTTGCCGTGGCGCTCGAACCGCTGGCAAAAAACGAATTCGCATTGCTGAGCCTGATCGCGGCCGGGCAGTGTCTTGAACTCGCCTGCGATCACGTGCTGCAAAGAGAGCCTGCATTCGACGTTGCGGCTTCTTTGCAGCGGCGCGTTCTGGATGGGACGTTGGTGGATTTTCGTGTAGCGAGTTTCACTTAGAGGCGTCATTCCAGCTTGCGCTGGAATGACGGATGTTTTGGACGGGAAAGGAGATGACGATGGAATTGTCAGTAAACAGATCCCAGACAAGCAACCGCGAAATCGGCTTCATCGATCGCTTTCAATTTTCAGCGCGCGCGCTCGATTGGCTAAGCCCGGTCCTCGATCTCGCGCTTCGCGTGTGGGTGGCAAACGTGTTCTGGAAATCCGGCCTGACCAAGATCGCAAGCTGGGACACGACGCTCGCGCTGTTCGAAAACGAATACGTAGTGCCGCTGCTGCCGCCGGAACTTGCGGCCGTACTCGGCACCGGCGCCGAGCTCATACTGCCAGTGCTGCTGGTGTTTGGGCTCGGGGCGCGCTTTGCCGCGCTCGCGCTGTTCGTATTCAACATCATCGCGGTGATCTCGTACCCCGATCTGTCGGAAGCCGGGCGCACCGAGCATTTTTACTGGGGCTTCCTACTGCTTGTCACCCTGTTTCACGGACCGGGCAAGCTGTCGCTCGATCATCTGATCAGCCGCAAGTTTTCCGCACGAGGTGCCGCATGAACGTCCCCGTTACCTGCGCGCCGTGCGAAAACCGGCTGCATCAAGCCAGTATCCGTGAGACCACGCTCGATGGACAACGCGCGATCGTCACCGGCGCTAATTCCGGGATCGGCGAAGCGATTGCGTGTGGCCTGGCGGAAGCAGGCGCCGCGGTCGTGATCAACTACGTGAGCGGCGCCGAGCGCGCCGACGAGATCGCAGCTGACATCAAAGCGGCCGGCGGCAAAGCGATCGCGATAAAGGCCGACGTCAGCAACGAGGCTGAAGTGCAAGCGATGTTCCGCCAGACCTGCGCCGAATTCGGCAGCGTCGATATCCTGGTCGCCAACGCCGGCCTGCAGCAGGATGCGCCGCTGCACGAGATGACGCTGACGCAATGGAACAAGGTCATCGCGGTCAACCTGACCGGCCAGTTCCTGTGCGCGCGCGAAGCTTTGCGCGAATTTCTGCGCCGTGGCGTGCTGCGCGACATATCGTGCTCGGCGGGCAAGATCATCTGCCTGTCTTCCGTGCACGACACGATCCCGTGGGCCGGGCATGTGAACTATGCGGCGAGCAAGGGCGGTGTTTCGATGTTCATGAAAAGCCTGGCGCAGGAATACGCCGATCGCAAGATCCGCATCAACGCGATTGCCCCGGGCGCGATCAAGACGCCGATCAATACCGCGGCGTGGGCGACGCCCGAGGCCGAAGCGGCGCTGCTGAGGCTGATCCCGTATTACCGGGTCGGCGAGCCGCGCGACATCGCGCGCGCCGCGGTGTGGCTCGCATCCGACCATTCCGATTATGTGACGGGGACGACGCTTTATGTGGATGGCGGGATGACGCTGTATCCGGAGTTTCGGGAGGGGGGTTGAGAGATGACATCGCGATTTTTGGCGCCGTTCAAATCCCCCCTACCCCCCTTTTCCAAAGGGGGGAAAGGTGCGTGGCAATTGCTCGGTGCGAAGGACCCTGCTTGTCTTTCCCCCTTTGAAAAAGAGGGGTTAGGGGGGATTTCTCCGGCGCTGATTATCGCGGCATTGTTTTTCATCGCTCCAGCGCAAGCGGATTCCAACCCAAGCGATGCCGCACTCCCCGACAATCAGCAGCCGTGGTGGCCGAGCCGTTACGGCGCCGACGACCAGATCGGTACGCTGAACGAAATCACGCCCGCGGTAACGCGAGCCGCCGCGGCTCTGATAAAGACCGGCATCGTCGTCGATCTCGGCCGCGTGCTCGATGAAAACACGCCGAAATTCCCGGGCCGCTACTGGCACCAGACGGTCGATGCGTCGGCGCCGTTCACAAATCCGAAACGTCCCGACGCGGTCGGCAAAGGCTGGGGGAAAAACGAAATCAACTGGATTACCGAAATCCAGGCCGGCACCTTCCAGGTCGGCACCCAGCTCGATTCGATCGGCCACATCCAGATCGGCGATCGCTTCTATAACGGCTGGACGACCACGGACGTCGTCGAATCGTGGGGGCTGAACCGCTTCGGCATGGAAACCGTGCCGCCGATCGTGACGCGCGGCGTGCTCGTCGATATCGCCGCTTACAAAGGCGTCGCGCGGCTCGACAAGGGCTATGCCATCAGCATCGCCGACACCGAGGCGGCGCTGAAAAAGCAGGGCGTCGAAATCCGCCCTGGCGATGCCGTGCTGTTCCACACCGGCTGGGGTGGGCTTTGGGAAACCGACAAGGACGAGTTCCTGTCCGGCGAGCCCGGGCCGGGCCTCGCACTCGTCGAGTGGCTGTATGCGAAACGCATCGCGTTGACCGGCGCCGATACCTGGAGCTACGGCCCGGTGCCCGGGGAAGACGCCGAGCGCCCGTTCCTCGTGCCGCAGACGATGTACGTCAAGATGGGTTTGTTCGGCCTGGAAAATCTCGCGACCGAAGCGCTGGCGCGACGCGGCATCTACGAATTCCTGTTCACGCTGACGCACGCCAAGACGCGCGGTTCCACCGCTGCCGTGATCGCGCCGGCGGCAGTTTATTGAGGTAAATCGGTGCCTGATTTCAGTCGAGTCCGAACCACCATGCCCTACTATGACTACATCATTATCGGTTCCGGCGCCGGCGGCGCCGCGGCTGCGTATCGGCTGACGCAAAACGGCAAGTCGGTATTGCTGCTGGAAAAAGGCGAAGCGTTGCCGACTGACGGCAGCACTCTCGATCTGGCGCAGGTGCTGCGCCGCGGCGCGTTCAAGAACACCGAACCGTGGCTCGACCGCAACGGCAAGCACTTCGTGCCCGAGGAATACTTTAACCTCGGCGGCAAAACCAAATGGTATGGCGCGGCGCTGCTGCGCTATGCCGAACACGAATTCGAGGCCGACGCCGCGCATCAATGCCTGGCGTGGCCGATCGGCTATCGCGATCTGCAGCCGTTCTACGATGAAGCCGAGACATTGCTCGGCGTGCGTCGCTTCGAAATCGAAAGCGATCTCCGCATCATCCTCGACCGTCTGCGAATCCAGGGCGGCTGGCGCGCGGAGCCGCTGCCGCTCGGCTTGCACGCCGACATCCTCGACCATCCGCACGAGGCCAGCCACTTCGACGGCTTCGCGTCGGCGGCCGGACTGAAAGCCGATGCGCAGCGC
>JBGTFJ010000305.1:0-4670 GCA_041747355.1 Burkholderiales bacterium | reverse complement strand
CGCCGCGAATTCGGTCGCGTGCGTCGAAAACATCAGCAGCCCGGCCGGCACGACGAGCAGCAGGCTCAGCACTGACCACGGCAGCAAATGGCGGGCAAGCTGGGTGATTTCGATATTGCGCGAGACGCCGAGAACGCGCAGATCGAACATCGTCGCCGCACCGACCAGCATGACAAAACCGGTGATGTGGATGATTTCGACGATCGGATACATCCACAACGATTCGCGCATGGTCTGCGCAATCCCGGTTTGCTCGAGCGCGACCAGCCAGTCCGGACCGCTGGCTTTGCCCATGCGCGCTTCTATCGCAACTCCACGGTTTTGCCGTCGATCGTGATGGTTTCGGCGCGCATTTCGTCTTGATTCGTGCGATGCGGATAGCCATAAAGGGTTGCCTCGGCGCCTGTCTTTATCGCCTCGCGCGGCAGCCCGCGTGTGCTCATGCGGGACGGCGGCGCCAGTGTCGCCAGCCATTCCTTGTTCTCGGTCAAAAGCTTCAGGTAAGCGTGCGGATGTTCGTAGCCCGAAGAGGTGATTTCGCCCTTCAAGGTGATCGGCTTGCTGCTGTCATATTCGCTCCAGCCGTGGTGCGCGAATGCGGTCGCCGCCGCGGTCAGAAAGCCCAGCGCGGCGAGCCGCGAAATGGTTTGCTTAGGCATGATTTCTCCATCGATCAAATAAGCGCCGGCGGCGCGATACGGGTATGACAGTCACCCGCCGCCGCGGATTCCGCGGCGCAAGTGTTGCACAGCTCAGCTACGATTTTTCGTGGTAGGTGTAGCCGCCGCGCACGATCGACTCGTTGACGTAGGCTCCGAGCGATTCGGCGTGCATCATCTCGTCGTAAACCTGTTGCGGGACGTCGTAATACTCGTATGCGGTCCCGCCGGAAAATTCAATTTCGAGGATCTCGGTTTCGGCGTCGTAGCTGATGCTGTTGATGGCGGAAGAAATGACGGATATGCGTTTCATGATCGAGTCGATTTCGTGCGGGCGCAGCGCCGAGCGAAAGATACCAAAAAAGAGGCCGCGCTGGCGGCCTCGTCTCCAGAAAAATAAAGCTCAACTCAGGCGGTAGCGCCGACCCGGCTCGAACTCGTCAACATTTTCGCCATGGCGCCCGACAGGTAGCCGAAAACAGCGCCCGCTGCCATCGATACCGCGATCAGGATCAGCGGATTGGCGAAGCTCATCTCAGTCAGGCCCGGCTGCGCGGACGCATGCAAGGTGTAAGCGACGATAGCGGCATAGCCATACACGTTCGCCGGCACCACCGACAAAGCATCCATCGAGGCTACGATCACGAGGAAGAACACGGTTACCGCAACGACCGCGGCAATCGCGGCAACGCCGGCATCACCGACGCCAAATCTGAAAATGATCATCAGCGCGATCCAGCCTATGAGCGCGCCGTAGATATTTCCGCATATGGTTTTGGTCAGCGCTTTGCTGTCGCCGCCGCTATGAAAGAAACAACCCCAGGCGATAAAGCCGGCCCAGACCAGTACAAAGCCGGCGAGCGGGCCCAGCGCCAGAAAAGCCCAGATTCCGCCCAGCACAGCGATACTCAACGAAAGCGAAAGTAACGAAGACATCCGTTTCTCCTTCCAAAAGGCAGTCGTGTAAGGCTCGAAAGCGGCAGAGCCCGTGTCGCCAAGTGAAGACACGGGGCAGAGCCTATTGCCGATCACGAAGCGAAACAAGACGTTGTCATAATTTGGCCACAATTAGGAAGTCACTGAACTGGCCGGATACGCATTTTCTACTGACGACAGCGCGTCGGGGCGCGTACAAATTCAGGCTGTCGGGTAGACATGAGCGTGTCAGCGTTTGATAGTCCCAACCTTTTTCCTGGGCGGACGCGCGGGCTTATGTAAGGGAGTAATCACATCGTGGCAAATTCAATTCTGTTCTTCCTCGCTTTTTCGATTTCTACCATCGCTTTTGCAGACCCCACACCGGTAACAGGCCCAACCAGCAGCACAGCGCCAGTCGATCCGGCGGCGCCAGCCAACACCGTCGTAGCGGCATGGAACGAAACCACGCTCGAAGCAATCCGCAAGACTCGTCCGGGCCCTCCGATGGTCGCGCGAATGCTCGCAATCACGCACACGTGCATCTACGATGCCTGGGCCGCATACGATAGCGTTGCGATCGGCACGCAACTCGGCGGCACTTTGCGGCGCCCGAGCGCGGAGCGCACCGATGCCAACAAGAACGAGGCGTTGAGCTACGCCGCGCATGCCTGCCTAAAGGATTTGTTTCCGACGCAATCCACATATTTGGACGGCATATTATCCGGCCTCGGTTTCGATCCGGCGACTGACTCCGCCGATCCCGCGCAGCCTGCCGGCATCGGCCACCTCGCCGCGCGCGCCGTTATCCGTTTCCGTCACGCCGACGGTTCCAATCAGCCAGGCGATCTGAATCCGGGTGCATATTCCGATTACTCAGGATACGAATCGGTCAACACGCCGGATCAGATCAACGATCCGAACCGCTGGCAGCCGCTGCGCGTTCCCGATGGCAAAGGCGGCTTCATCGTGCAGAAATTCGTCGCGCCGCATTGGGAGAAAGTCGCGCCTTTCGCGCTGATCACGGCCGACCAGTTCGATGCCGATGTCGCGCTGCCCGCGATGTTTCCGTCGAAGGAATATCGCGAGCAGGTCAGGCAGATCATCCACTACAGCGCGCAACTGACCGACAAACACAAGGCCATTGCCGAATACTGGGCCGACGGTCCGTGGTCGGAAACGCCGCCCGGGCGCTGGGGCCTGTTCGCGCAATTCGTGTCAGCGAAAAATGGCCACAACATCGACCAGGACGCGAAGCTGTTTTTCGCACTGCATAACGCGATATGCGACGCCGGCATCGTGTCGTGGCATTTGAAACGCAAATTCGACTACGTGCGCCCGATCACCGCCGTGCGCTTCCTGAAGAAAGGCAAGAAGATTCGCGCCTAAGGCGGGCCGGGCAAAGGCACGACAGTGATCAACGGCGAAGATTGGAATCCATACCAGCCGGCGACTTTTCCGACGCCGCCGTTCCCCGAATATTCGTCCGGGCACAGCATTTTCAGCCGCACCGGCGCCGAAATCCTGCGGATGTTCACCGGCAGCGAAAGCCTTCGGCGCCTCGGTCACCGTTCGGGCCGGATCGTCGCTCGTCGAACCGGGTCTGGCGCCGTCCAAAGACGTTACCCTGTCATGGCCGACGTTCAAGGACGCCGCGGACGAAGCCGGCTTGTCGAGGCGCTACGGCGGCATCCACTTCAACGACGGTGACGAAAACGCGCGCGCGCTCGGACCATTGATCGCCGAGCAGGCGTGGGAAAAAGCGCAGAAACTTTTCGCGGGAAAAGCGCGATAGTTTTATTTCGGGCGCGGATTCGAACGCGCTAGACGGGTTGACAGATTCCCTCTGCTGCTTGCGAGTCGACCTGGCATTCGCGGCGATTCGCTGAAAAGATAGGGCGGGCTGCGCAATTCTTCGCGGCGTGCGGCGTCGAACTCCGACACCCACGTAAAAGGAAACCGCCATGCCGCAAAAACAACAGGACCCGAAATCCGTCCGCCCACCGCAGGAGCAAGCCGAGCCGGGCTCGGAAGCGCGGATGACCCCGCGCCCGCGCATCATTCGCGACAACTATCGAGGCAGCGACAAGCTCAAAGACCGCGTCGCGTTAATCACCGGCGGTGATAGCGGCATCGGTCGCGGCGTCGCCGTCCACTTCGCGCGCGAGGGCGCGGACATCGCGATTGTCCACCTCAGCGAAGAGCAAGAGGATGCGAACGAGACCAGGCGTCTCGTCGAGCAGAAAGGCCGCCGCTGCCTGACGATGGTCGGCGATATCGGCGACGAGAAAACCGCGCAGCGCGTGGTTGCACAAGCCGTGCGAGAACTCGGCAAGCTCGACATCCTCGTCAACAATGCCGCCGAACAGCATCCGCAAAAAAGCATTGCCGACGTCAGCGCGGAGCAGTTAGAGCGCACGTTCCGCACCAACGTGTTCGGCATGTTCTTCATGACCAAGGCGGCGATGCCGCATCTGAAGCAAGGCAGCGCCATCATCAACACGACCTCCGTCACCGCTTATCGCGGCAGCCCGAATCTCCTCGACTACGCCGCGACCAAAGGCGCCATCGTCGCCTTCACGCGCTCATTCGCGCATGCCGTCGTCGAACAAGGCATACGCGTTAATGCGGTCGCACCCGGTCCCATCTGGACGCCGCTGATCCCTTCGACTTTTCCCGCCGAGAAAGTCGCAACGTTCGGAACCGATTCCCCCATGGGCCGCGCCGGCGAGCCGGAAGATGTCGCGCCGTGCTACGTGTTTTTGGCGTGCGCCGATTCCGCGTACATCACCGGACAGGTGTTGCATCCTAATGGTGGGGAGATTGTGAATGGGTGAGTGTTTCTGCTGGCTACCGCGGTCGGGGCGTAAGGCGAAAAGCGACGGGGCAAAGCCCCTGCGATGCGCGGCTTAGGCGCCATTCCCGCGCAGAGCCTGCCCTCGAATGCTTAAATCGGGGGCGGGAAATCCAATCGACAGAATTTCAAGGCTTCCATATCTCAACGACGCGGGAACGCCGTATGTGCTTATCGTGGGTCGCGAGCGGCAGGCCGTGGGCGCGGGCGGTCGCGACGATCAGGCGGTCGGCGGGATCGCC